>CALCXL010000335.1 GCA_937907595.1 uncultured Pseudomonadota bacterium | reverse complement strand
CGAAGGTCGTTTCGCTGGATCCCAGCTCCACGCCGGCCGGGTCCAGGACGATGAGGTCGATGTCGCCCTCGGCGTTGGCGAAGCTGACCGTGACGGTGAGCTGCTCGCCGGCGGCCAGATCCACCGTGTACCAGTCCTCGTCGCCCTCGCAGCTGACCAGGGAGGGCTGCAGGCCGGCCGAGACCTGGGCGGCCGTGGCGGAGAAGTCGTTGTCCTCCAAGGAGTCGTCGGCGCAGCCCAGCGCAGCGTCGTCGTCGTCGGGGCCGAAGCTGTCGTCGTCGTCGGGGCCGAAGCTGTCGTCGTCGTCAGGGGGTGCGATGTCGTCGTCGTCGGGCGCGATGTCGTCGTCGTCGGCTGCGTCGTCGTCGTCGGCTGCGTCGTCGTCGTCGGCTGCGTCGTCGTCGTCGGCCGCGTCGTCGTCGTCCACCGCGTCGTCGTCGTCGGCCGCGTCGTCGTCGTCAGCCGCGTCGTCGTCGTCAGCCGCGTCGTCGTCGTCAGCCGCGTCGTCGTCGTCCTGCACCCTGCCGTCGGCGCCCACCACGGCCTCGAAGGGGCAGCCGACCAGGAGGAGCAGGGCGGCCAGGGCCGCTGCGGAGCGGGAGAGCGTCATCCGGGCTTCCTTGTTGCGCGTGCCCACCGAATCCGGGGCGCACCGGGGCGAAACGTACCAGAACAAGGTCGGCGGTCCGGGGCGAAAGTCGAGCCCGGCCCCGAGCGGCCCGGATTCGCCCGTTCAGGGGGTCTGGGAGGAGGGGAGGGCGCCGCCGTGCTCGGCCAGCCAGGCCTCTGCGCGGGCGGTCCGGGGCCCCCGGGGCGGCGTGCGCTGCAAGTACCTGGACCAATGCCGCCGGGCGGCCTCGACGTCGCCGGCACCCACCTCGGCCTCGGCCTGCAGCCAGGCGGCGTCGGCGGAGCCGGGGTGGAGTTGCTCGATCCGGGCCGCCATGTCCCGGGCCAGGGACCAGCGCTCGTCGTCCAGGTAGGCCTGGCCGTCCTCCCAGTGGGAGCGGGTCTGCAGGAGGCGGTCGTAGCCTCCGTCGGTGAGAAAGGGATCGGCGGGCAGGTCGGTGGGGGCCGGGGGAGGCAGCGCGACGGCGACGCGGGGGGGCTCGGCGTCGTCGGTCGACGCGGAGGGCGCGGACGCGTCGTCCGGGGCTCCCACCGGAGGGGAGGGGGGCGCCGCTGCCGACGCCTCCCAGGCCCGCGCGCCGGGGACGAGGGTGGCGCGGTAGGGCGAGGAGTCGATGCCCGCGGCGTCCAGCTCGGCCAGCAGGTCGATGAGGCGGTACGTCCCCAGGGTGTGCGGCGCGGTGGAGACCCAGAGCAGGCGGTCCGTGGCGTCGCCGATCATCGAGTGGGTGGCGATGACGGCGTCCACGGCGTTGCGGTTGCCGGGGGTGAGCTCGGCGCCTCCGGGGGCGCGACGGTCCCGGAGGATCGCCTGGGCCCGCGCGGGGTCGATGGGGGAGGCGGCCACCAGCTCGGCCATGCGGGCGCCGCGGCTGAGGGTGGAGCTGTAGTCGCGCAGCCCCTGGTCCTCGGTGTCGCCGGCGAAGGTGGCGGTGAGCAGGTGGTTGGCCGCGCTCAGGCGCCCGCCCTCCATCCCGCGCTCGTCGACGCGGGTCTGGCCCCGCTCGATGACGATGGCCTCCCCGGTCTGCCCGTCCCCCACCAGGTAGATGTCGCTGACCAGCGGGTCCTGCTCGGCCACGAGGCGGCGCACGTCGTCCAGGGTGCGCGCCTCGTCCAGGATCGTGCGCAGGCGCAGGGAGATCGGCGGCCCCTCCTTGTTGCGGCCTTCGCTGCGCGCGGTGTTGAGGGAGATCCAGATGCCCTCGGCGTTCATGCCGGTCACGACCCCGGACATCGCCATCCACGACACGCTGATGGAGGGGATGGCCCCGTCCCGGGCGAACAGGTGGACCACCTTCTCCTTGTCGAACAGGGGGAAGACCTCGAAGTCGAAGTTGCGGCCCAGCAGCAGGTGCCCGTCGGTGGTGGCCGGCCCCGTCGCCGCGAAGGCCGTGCAGGCGCCGGCCACCGCCGGGTCGACCCAGGGGTTGCCCACCAGCTGCTGCGTGATGTCGTGCAGGGCGTGGTAGTACATTCCGCGGCGGTAGGGGTGCAGCGGGTGGCGATCGGCGTAGGTGGCCGAGAAGCCCCACAGCTCCTCCTGCTGCACCGGAGGCAGCGAACGCGGCATGTGCCGGTACGTCCACATCAGGTACGGCGGCAGCAGCAGCTTCAACGGCGCGGGCATGCGCTGGTCGAAGTCGGCGAAGAGCGCGTCTTCCACCCGCTGGATCAGGAACTCGCCCAGCCGCGCGTGCTGCGCGCCCAGGGTCACGGCGTCTCCGCGATGCACGAAGAACCAGTAGCCATCGCGCCGCTCCAGGGAGCTGTCGCCGAGGCGGGCGATGGCGCCGTCGAGCATCGGCTGGCCTGGATCCGGCACCGCGATGTCCGGCGTGGGCAGGCGCACCGACCACCAGAAGCAGCCCTGCACCAGCACCACGGATGCGAGCAGGGCCTTCAGGATGCGTTTCGGCCAGCGTCGGGTGGGGGAGGTGCTCACAGGGCGCGGAACTTAGCAGCGCTGTGCGTCTTGCTGTGCGTCCTCACGCCGTCGGGAGCCGATGCCGGCGCGGGCGACGCCGCCGAGGGGACCCTGGCCAGGGGGTCAGCACCGGCCGCGGTCGAGCCCCCGGAGGTCCGCCCGATCGTCCTGGTGCACGGCTACGGATCCGCGCCGGACATCTGGCGGGGCGCCGAGCTCCAGCTCCGGGAAGCGGGCTTCGATCCCATCGCCGTGCAGTGGCGCCCCGAGCCCGGTCAGCGCGCCCCGCAGGTCGCCGTGCACGGGCTGCGTCCGGCGATCGACGTCGCGCTGTCCGAGCGGGGATACGCCCCCGACGCCCGCTTCCACGCGGTGGGTCACTCCATGGGGGGGCTGCTGCTGCGGTTCCTCATCGAGCACCCCTGGGCCGACGTCGACCGCGCCTGGCCCCACGGCGGCTGGACGGGGGACGGGGTGCCCGACGGGGACCCGGCCTTCGCGGGGCGCGTGGCCTCCCTGGTGATGATCAGCACGCCCAACCAGGGGGCGCGCACCGGCGTCGCGCTGGCGGCCTGCGGCGTGTACCGGGACCCGGACTGGCGGCCGCTGGGCTGCGATCTGGCGCCGAAGTCGCCCTTCGTGCGGCACCTGGGTCACCGCAAGACGCCGGGGGTGGACCTGCCCTACCTGGCGATCGGCGTGGTGACCCCGGCGCCCTTCTTCTTCGTGGCGCCCTACGACGGCGACGGCGACGGGATCGCGCGGCAGCACGACCACGCCGTGATGGCCGAGGCCGTGGCCATGGACGGCGAACCCTTCGCGCTCTGGCGGGCCTGGCAGCAGGCCGACCACTTCCACGTCACCTGCTCGGCGGAGGTCCTGGGCTGGGTCGCGGACTTCGCGCGGGAGGGCAAGGTGCCGCCCGCCATCGGCCCCCGCCGTCGCTCCGAGAACGCTTGTCGCAGCATCAGCAAGCGGGCGTTCTGGGAGTCCAGGGCGCGCTGAACGCGGACCCGCGGTCAGAGGCTCAACACCGCCTCGACGCCCTGCAGGAGCGCCACCCGCTTGCGGCTGACCGCTGATGTGCCGTCGCGGATCGCCGCCGTCTCCGCCAGGACCTCCTCCAGGCCGAACAGCGCCACGTCCGGGTCCCAGGGGGAGCGCTCCCCCGTGGGGGGCCGCCAAGCGGCCATGACGTCGGTGTAGCCCTCCGCCGCGGCGAGCACAGCGGCGTTGGCCAGGCGGCTGGCGACGAGGCGATCCATCGCCGTCGGCGCCCCGCCCCGCACCAGGTGGCCCAGCACGGTCACCCGGGTCTCCACGTTCGGCACGTCGGGCCGCAGGCGGGCGTCCAGGTGGCGCTTGATCGCCTCGGCCGGCAGGGACACACCCTCGGCCTTGACGATGAGCACCATGCGCTTGCCCGAGCCGTCCGCGTAGGCGCGGCGCGCGGCCGACTCCACCTGGGCCAGCAGCTCGTCGTGGGACAGGCCGCGCTCGCGATAGAGCACCACGTCGGCGGAGGAGGCGATGCCCGAGACCATCGCCAGGTAGCCGCAGTCCCGGCCCATGACCTCGACGATGAAGACGCGCTCGTGGGCGCGGGCGGTGTCGGCGATCTTGTCGATGGCCTCGACGATCGTGTTCATGGCGGTGTCCACGCCGATGGAGAGCGAGGAGCAGCCGACGTCGTTGTCGATGGACGCGGGCACCCCCACCACCCGCAGCCGCGCGCCGTCGCTGGCCTGCAATCCGGCCAGGACCCGCGCCCCGGTCAGCGAGCCGTCGCCGCCCACCACCACCACCCCGTCGATGCCCTGCTCCACGATGCGCCGCTGGGCCAGGGCTCGGCCCTCCTCGGTGCGAAAGCGGAGCTCCCGGGCCGAGCCGAGCAGGGTGCCGCCGTACCGGATGATCTGGTCGACGTCGCGGTGGTGAAGCTCCACGCCGTCGCCGTCCAGCAGCCCGCGGTAGCCGTGGCGGACCCCCCAGATGCGCAGGCCGCGGGCCAGCCCGATCTTCGTGACGGTGCGCAGGGCCGCGTTCATGCCCGGCGCGTCACCGCCCGAGGTCAGCACCGCCAGGGTCGCTCCGGCGGCCAGCGGCTTCGTCTTGTCCAGGCTCGGATCGTTCATGCACCCTCCGCATGGCGCGCGCTCGGGCGCCGCCCCTACAATGCCTCTTCATGGCCGCTGCTGCCCTCCGGCCGCTGACCCGTCAGGATGGTCGCGCCGCTCACGCCCTGCTCGCGCGCCGCCCCGGGCGTGACGTGTATCTGCGGGGCCTCGTGTGGAAGCTGGGTGTCTGCCTGCCCGACGCCACCGGCCGGCTCCTGGGCTGGTTTCCCGACAACGAGCTCGCCGGGATCTTCCTGCACTCCCCCGTCGTCGTCATGTCCTGCGAGCGGGAAGAGGGCATCCGCGCCTTCGCCCGGGAGGTGCACGCAGACTGGCGGCGCATGCCCACGGGGCAGGTCCTGACTCCCCGATCCATGGGCGTGCCCTTCCTGGACGAGCTGGAGCGCGAGCGCGGGCCGCTGGGGATCCGCCTGCTGCGGGATCGCATGCCGGTGATGCGCCTGGAGCGGGGGCAGCTGGTCTCCCGGGGGACGCTGCCGGCCACGCCGGGCCTGTGGAACCGGGCCTCGCTGCGGCGGGCCGAGCAGCGGGAGTTCGGCGTGCTGCGCGAGGCCTGCCGGAACGTGACGGTGGAGGAGCTGGGCATCGATCCCGAGGCCTTCGACGGCCCCGGCTTCCTGGCGGCCCTGCGTCGCCGGCTGCGCTCGGGGCGGGAGTACGTGTGGATGGAGGCCGGGCGGCTGGTCTTCCGGGCCGCCGTCTCCGCCGCCACGCCGGAGGCCGTGTTGGTGGAGGGCGTGTACACCCCGCCGTCCGAGCGCGGAGAGCGCCGCGGCACCTACGGGATGCACGAGCTCTGCAAGCTGCTGCTGGAGCAGCACCGCTCCATCGTGCTCTTCGTGGGCCAGGAGAATGCCCGCGCGATCCGGCTGTACGAGCGCCTGGGCTTCGTGGCCTTCGACGAGTACCAGGCCGCCTACTTCGAGTCGCGCAGGGGCCGATGAGGGTGCAGGCCGCCGACGGCTGGGGCCTGGACGTGCTCCGGCTCCCGGCCGGGGGATCGCGCCGGGGGATCGCGGTGCTGGGCCACGCGATGATGGTCGATCGACGCTCCATGGACCGGCCCCCGGGGGCGGGCCTGGCCTCGCTCCTGGCTTCGCGGGGCTGGGAGGTCTGGCTGGCCGACCTGCGTGGGCACGGCCGATCGGGCCCCACGCCCGACGAGGGCGGCTCGTGGACCTACGACGACATCATCGGCCTGGACCTGCCCGCCCTGGTCGCGGCGGCGAAGGCCGAGGGCGGCCCGGTGTGGGTCGTTGGACACTCGCTGGCGGGGCACGCGTCCATCGCCGCGGCCTCGGCGGGGCTCTACGCCGATCCGCCCGACGGCCACGTCCTGCTCGCCGCCAACGCCTGGGTGCCCGAGCTCGAACCCTCCTTCCGGTTGCGCCGCAAGAAGGGGGCCGCCATCGCCTCCTTCGCCCTCATCCGCCACCTCTTCGGTCGCTTCCCCAGCCGCAGGCTGAAGGTCGGACCGGCGGACGAGGCAGGGCCCTACGTCGCCGACATCGTGCGCACCTGGCGGACGGGCTGGCGCTCCCGGGACGGCCGGCATGACTACCTGGGCGGCATGGGCGGGGTGCGCGGGCCGGTGCTCAACGTCGTCGGCCGGGGCGATCGGCTGTACGCGCACCCGTCGGGGGCCTCGCGCTGGACGGCCCGCATCCCCGGCGCCGACTTCTGGTTGGTGGGGCGGGGCGAACGGGGCCTGCCCTTCGATCCCGACCACATGACGTTGGTGACGGACGAGCGCGCCCGGCCCCTCTGGGGGCACATCGCAGACTGGATGGAACGCGCGTGAGCCTTTCCTCCCGAGGCCTCAGGGTGTAGACACGTCCGGCCCCCATGACCCTGCGCTCCCACCAGCCCACCGGCCTGCGCGTCGGCGGCCGCAACCGCAAGCCGCCGGTCCTGCCGGTGCTGCTCGGGCTGTCGCTGGTCGCGAACGCGTGGTTTCTGTGGGCCTGGGCCCCGAAGGCCCCCAACGCTGCGGAGGTCGATCCGGCCCTGGCGGCGGCCACCCAGGGCGTGGCGGCGTCGTTGGACGCTGCCCCGGCGGTGGCCGCGGTCGCCCCTGCAGCGGCCGGGGCTCCCACGGTCGAAGGCGCGCCGCCCGTCGAAGGCACCGCTCCGGTCGAGCCCGTCGCGGTGGCACCCGGGGATCCCAAGGCCGGGCACATCATCATCGACGGCGCCGTCTCCCGGGGCTTCGTGGCTGCGCTGGGCGACGAGGGCGAGCGCGTCGCCCTCACCGCCAGTCGCCTGCTCAACTGGAACCTGGACCTGACCAAGGACCCCCGCAAGGGCGACGTCACCGACGTGCTCTACCGCCTGTCTGCCGACGGGGATCCGGAGGTCACCATCGACGCGGTGCGGTACCAGAGCAAGAAGTTCGACAAGGTCTACGAGGCCTACCGCTTCCAGCCCGACGGCTGGGCCTTCCCCGCCTGGTTCGACGCGTCGGGGGTGGAGGTGCCGGGCCGCCTCAAGGGCGGGCCCATCGCCGACTACGAGGAGATCACCTCGCTCATCGGCGACGGACGCGGCCACGCGGGCATGGACTTCAAGGCGCCGGTGGGCTCCCCGGTCACGGCCCCGTTCGCGGGCACGGTGACGCGGGTCAACTGGAACTGGAAGTACAACGGCAACTGCCTGGAGATGAAGCGGTCCGACGGCTCCATCGTTCGCTTCCTCCACCTCAGCGAGGTGCAGGACGGCATCAAGGCGGGCACCCGGGTGACCGTGGGCCAGCGCATCGCGGCGTCGGGCAACACCGGCCGCTCGTCGGCCCCCCACCTGCACTACGAGATCAAGTCCTCCTCCGACCGGACCCTGGACCCCCTCAAGGTGCACGGCGTCAGCCGCCGCAGCCTGCCCGAGGGCAGCCAGGGCGCGTTCCAGGCCCGGGTGGCCGCCGTCCGGGCGAAGTGGACCGCCGCGGCGGAGTGATCACGCCGGCCAGCGTGATGGGTGCCCTCCTCCCGCTGCTCTGCGCAGCCTGCATGGGCGCCGGCTGCACCGCGCCCGCCGTCGGCGATCCCGTCCGGGTTTCCGAGCCCGCCGACCCTGCGCAGGGCGCGGAGCCGCCCATGTGGCCCACGGGCCCCGGCTGGCACGACCTGGGGTCCCTGCCGAGCGCGGGCCTGCCCCGGGCCTTGACCTTCGACGCCGGGGATCGCTCCCTCTGGCTGCTGGACGCCTGGGGCCTGCAGCTGCACCGACGGGATCCGAACGGGTCCCTGGAGTCGATCAGCCTGAGCGCCGCCGCGCGTGACGTCCTGGTGCACAGCGACGACGCCGGCCGAAGGATCCTGGTCCTGGGGGAGGACGGTGCGCTGCGGAGCGTGGGCGGGGAGCCGGTCCCCTCGCAGGATCAGACCCCGGGGGCGCAGGCGCTGCGGCGGGCCTGGAGCGCGCCCTGGGTGGACGCGGTGGACGCCTTGGGCCGGCCGGTGACGACGGACGAGGGGGCCGCGGCGGGAACGCAGGA
>CALCXL010000334.1 GCA_937907595.1 uncultured Pseudomonadota bacterium | reverse complement strand
GACGCCGACTGCGTGGGGTCCAGGAAGGAGGGGCCCGCGCCCGCCTGCCAGCCCCAGCCCCGCCAGCCGAGCGTCGCGCCCGCGGCGTCCACGACGGCCTTCAGATCGGCGTACTCCACCGACTCGTCGCCGCTGGCCCAGCCCGGCGCGCTCCGCCGGCCCACGAGCACCCCGCTGAGGGTCCGGCGCTCGTGCACCGGCGGCTTGTCCAGGGGGCGACGACCGTCCCCCGCGAGGATGTCGGCGTGGCCTTCTTCGCGGGTCTGGAACACCGTTCGCAGCTCGAAGAGGCGCACGTCGGCCGCGCCGTTGGCCCGGTTGCGGGCGGCGGCGCGCAGCAGCGAAGGCAGCAGCGTGGGCCGCAGGATCCCGCCGACCTCGGACAGCGGGTTGGCCACCTGGACGGCGCGGGCCAGCCAGGGGTGCTCGTCGTCCAGGCCGAGCTGCCGGACCCAGTCGGGATCGATGAACGAGAAGTGCACCGCCTCGCTGAGGCCCGCCCCGGTCATGGCGCGCCGCAGCCCGTCGACGTCCAGGCCCGGGGCCCGGCGGGGCACCGACCGCAGGGGGCGGCTGGGCAGCACCTCGGGGATGGCCTCGTAGCCCTCCAAGCGCGCGATCTCCTCCAGGATGTCCACCTCCCGCTCCAGGTCGAAGCGGTAGCTGGGCGGCTGGATGCGCACCGACTCGGGCGGGTCCGCCTCGAAGCCCGCGGGGTTCACCGCGCGCAGGCCGTCGCGCCGAAGCAGCTCGAACACCCGCGCCGGCGTCAGGTCCATGCCCAGCAGGCCCTTGACCCGGCTCAACCGGAGGGTGACCACTGGGCGCTCAGCGGGGCGGGGGTAGAGGTCCAGGGGCTCGCCCACGATCGTGGCGCCCGCGGTCTCCTCCAGCAGGGAGATCAGCCGGTGCAGGGCCGAGCGCGGCAGCTCCGGGTCGACGCCCCGGGCGAAGCGGTAAGACGACTCCGTGGCCAGCTTGCAGCGGTGGGCGGTGGCCCGGACCGTGCCGGGCTCGAAGTGCGCCGACTCCAGGAAGAGCTCCGTGGTGTCGTCGCGCACCTCCGAATTCTCGCCGCCCATGACGCCGGCCAGGGCCACAACGCCTTCGCCGTCGGCGATGACCAGATCCGTCGCTTCCAAGACGTGCTCTGCGCCGTCCAGGGTGCGGGCTGCCTCGCCTTCCGTCGCCCGCCGCACGGTGATGCGGTCCCCGCGGACGAAGCGCCGATCGAACGCGTGCAGCGGGTTGCCCAGCTCCAGCATCACGTAGTTGGTGCAGTCGACCACGTTGTTGATGGGCCGCACCCCCGCGGCCTCGAGCCGCTTCTGCATCCAGGACGGCGAGGGGCCGACGGTGGCGCCCTCCATCACCGCAGCGGTGTACCGGGGGCAGCCGTCGGGCGCGTCGATGGACACATCCACGGCCAGATCGGCGGCGCCGGCGACGCTGTGGGGCTCCCCTCCCACGGCGGGCGCGGCGACGAGCGTGGCCAGCCCGGCGGAGTCGTCGTCGTCGGACTGGCGGGCGCGCATGGGCCAGCCGGTGACCGCGCTCAGTTCGCGGGCCAGGCCGAGCAGGGACAGGCAGTCGCCGCGGTTGGCGGTGGGCGAGGTGTCCAGGATCACGTCGCCGCCGCCGAGCACGTCGGCCAGGGGCAGGCCCAAGGGGGTGTCCGCGGGCAGGATCAGGATGCCGTCCGCGTCCCCGCCGATCTGCAGCTCCGCGGTGGAGCAGAGCATCCCCTCGCTCGGCACGCCGCGCATCTTCGACTTCTTGATCTTCAGGCCGCCGGGCAGCGAGGTGCCGGGGGTGGCCAGGGCCACGATGTCGCCCGCTTTGTGGTTCTGCGCGCCGCAGACGACGGTGCGCTCCTCGGTGCCGTCGAACGGCCGGGTCACCGTCAGGCGGTCGGCGTCGGGGTGCTGCTCCACGGACAGCAGCTTCGCCGTGACGACGCCGGGCCAGGTGGGGCGGTCGTCCTCAGCGACCTCCGCCTCGATGCCGGCGCCCGTGAGCAGGTCGCAGACCTCCTGGGCGGAGCCGCGAAGCTCCACAAGTTCACCGAGCCAGGAAAGCGGGATGCGCATCGATTCACTCCGCGGGGCACGCGGCGCCGGCGCGCCCGTGGTGGGGCAGGATTCTCAGAACTGCTGGAGCAGTCGAACGTCGTTCTCGAACAGCATGCGCAGGTCGGGGATGCCGAACTTCAGCATCGCCAGGCGGTCGATGCCCATGCCGAAGGCGAAGCCCTGCACGTCCTGCGGGTGGTAGGCGTCGCGCCCGATGGCCTTGAAGACCTCCGGGTCGACCATGCCCGAGCCCAGGACCTCCAACCAGCCGGTGTTGCTGCACACGCGGCAGCCAGACCCCGAACAGAAGACGCAGCTGACGTCCACCTCCGCCGAGGGCTCGGTGAAGGGGAAGAAGGAGGGCCGGAAACGCATCTCGACTTTTTCGACTTCGAAAAAGGCCTTGCAGAACTCTTCCAGGACCCATCTCAGATGGCCAACATG
>CALCXL010000333.1 GCA_937907595.1 uncultured Pseudomonadota bacterium | reverse complement strand
GGCCGTGTCGTCGTCGTCGGCCGTGTCGTCGTCGTCGGCCGTGTCGTCGTCGTCCACCGTGTCGTCGTCGTCCAAGGAGTCGTCGTCGTCCCCCGGGTCCGTGGCCGTCGGCGCCTCCTCGCAGAAGCGATCCCCGGCGGCGTCGGGCTCGCCGCAGACCCAGCCTTCGTAGCAGTGCTGCAGGCCCTCGCAGGGCAGACGGGTCTGATCCAGCCACTCGCACGACGCGACCAGGGGCAGCAACAACAGCAGGGTCAGGGCCACGCGCACGCCCCAGGGTAACCGCTCGCGTCGCGGCCCGTCCCTCCCCCTTTGCGCCGACCCCACCCGCCGCTACCATCCCCGCCCTTCAAGGAGCGCTCCATGACCTCGATCCTGCGCAGCTACCTGGGCGGCGCCCTCGTCGCCGGCACCGGCACCCCGCGGCCCATCCACAACCCCACGACCGAGGAGGTCCTGGCCCACACCTGCACCGAGGGCTTGGACGTGGCCGGGGGCCTGGACTTCGCCCGGAGCCAGGGCGGGCCGGCGCTGCGGGCGATGACCTTCGCCGAGCGGGGCGAGCTGCTGCTGGCCATGAGCAAGGCCCTGCACGAGCACCGCGAGGACCTGGTGGCGCTGGCCACGGCCAACGGCGGCAACACGCGCGGGGACGCCAAGTTCGACATCGACGGCGCCACCGGCACGATGGCGTTCTACGGCAAGCTGGGCGCCACCCTGGGCGACCGCCGCTTCCTGCTCGACGACGACGAGCCCATCGCCCTGGCCCGCAACCCCCGCTTCATCGGCCAGCACGCATTGGTGCCCCGGCACGGCGTCGCGGTGCACATCAACGCCTTCAACTTCCCCGCCTGGGGCTTCGGCGAGAAGGCCGCGGTCGCGCTGCTCGCCGGCATGCCCGTGCTCTGCAAGCCGGCCTCCTCCACCGCCCTGGTCACCGCGCGCATGTTCGAGATCCTGGCTGAGTCGGGGGTGGTGCCCCCGGGCGTCGTCTCCCTCATCGCCGGCGCGCCCGGCCCCCTGACCTCCCTGCTGGGGCCCCAGGACGTGCTCGCCTTCACCGGCTCCAGCGACACCGGGAGCTGGCTGCGCACCCAGGCCGGCCTGCTGGAGCGCGGCGTGCGCATCAACGTGGAGGCCGACTCCCTCAACTCCGCCGTCCTGGGCCCCGACGTGGAGCCGGACACCGCGGTCTGGGACCTCTTCGTGCGGGAGACCAGCCGCGACATGACCCAGAAGGCCGGGCAGAAGTGCACGGCCATCCGCCGGGTCTTCGTGCCCCGCGAGCGCCTGGACGACGCGCGGGAGGCCCTGATCGCCGAGGTCAAGCGCACCCGCGTGGGCGATCCCGCCCTGTCCGAGGTCCGCATGGGGCCCGTGGCGACGCGGCAGCAACACGACGACGTGCGCGCCGGCATCGGCAAGCTGAACGAGCACGCGCGCTTCGTGTACGGCGACGGCGGGCGCGGCGAGCTGGTGG
>CALCXL010000332.1 GCA_937907595.1 uncultured Pseudomonadota bacterium | reverse complement strand
CCCTATGTCGGCGGCTGGGGCGCGGGCGACGGCAGAGGCCGCTTTTCCTGGGGCGTCGCCTCTGTCAGCCTGCGCGGGTGAAGACACTCCTCCTGCTGTCCGTGACCCTGGCCGCCTGCGCCCCGGTCGATGCCCCGCCCGTCGACGACGACGACGACACCCCCTTCGTGACGGGCCCCTGGGTGGCCGAGCAGCCGGCCATCGACATCGAGCGGCGCGGTCTGCGCGAGCTCCGCACGATCACGCACTTGCACAGCCACTGGTCCCACGACGCCTGCGACGGCGACCCCCAGCCCGGCGGCGTGCCCGACGAGGACTGCCTGCAGGACCTGCGGGACGCGATGTGCAGCAACCGCATCGACGTCGCCTTCACCAGCGACCACCCCGGGCACGCCGACGAGACCGACCTGCGCACGCTGGCGCTGATCCGCGGCGACGACGAGGCCATCCCCTTCGGCGACGCCGGCTGGGTCAACCGCATGACCTGCCCCTCGGGGCACCAGACGCTGTTCATGCCGGGCATCGAGTCGGGGCCGATGATGCCCTTCGGGGTGCAGGAGCACGCCGGCGGGACCTGGGGGACCTGGGGAGCGGAGGCGTTCGAGGACGTGCGGCAGCGCACCGGCGCGGCGATGTGGATCAACCACACCGAGCAGCGGGAGCTGGAGGAGCTGGCGACCCTGCGCCCCGACGGCATCGAGCTGTACCAGCTGCACGCCAACCTGGACCCGAACATCCGGCGCGACTTCCTGGGGCTGGACGCGTTCGCGATCTTCGGGGACCTGGGGCCCTTCTTCTTCGCGAAGAGCAACGGCATCCTCGATCCGCCCCAGCCCGACCTGGGCATCATCGGCTTTGTGCAGCCCAACGAGCCCTCTGTGCTGGCGCTTGAGTTCCTGGGCCAGACCCAGCGGGTGGGGGTCAGCGGCGGCACGGACGCGCACCAGAATGTGTTCCCGGTGGACGCGGGCGACGGCGAGCGGGTGGACAGCTACCGGCGCATGACGCGCTGGTTCCACACCCGGATCCTGACCGACGGCGACGGGCCGGACGAGGCGGTGCGGGCGCTGAAGGAGGCGCGGTCGTGGGTGGTGTTCGAGGCCTTCGGCACGCCCCTCGGCTTCGACTTCCACGCCCAGGACGCGGCGCCGTCGGAGATGGGCTCGGAGCTCGACTTCGCCGAGGGCCTGACCCTGCACGTCGCCCCGCCGACCCTGGATCCCCGCAGCCCCCGGGGCCCCGACGAGCCCCTGCTGCGCACCACGGTCTACCGCGCCACGCCGGAGCGCACGGTGCTGGACGAGTGGACGGGCGGCGAGGCGCGCGATCTGGCGGTGCCGGGGCCGGGCGTCTACCGCGTGGAGGTGCACATCACCCCCCACCACCTCCGGCCCTACCTGGGCGAGGTCGCGGACGAGTTCGCGGTCAAGGAGGTGCCCTGGGTGCTGTCGGGGGCGATCTTCGTGCGGTGACCGCGCGGCCCGTCGGCGTCGGCGGCGCTACCCCTCGTCTTCCAGGATCCCCTGCCCGATCAGCGTGCCCATCACCATGGTGGTGAGCTGCGGGTTCACGCCCAGGGACGTGGGGAAGATGGACGCGTCGGCCACGTACAGCGACCTCATGCGGTGGGCCCGGGCGCGGGAGTCGAGCACGAAGCGGTCGGGATCGGTGCCCATCATCATCGTGCCCATGGGGTGGGCCGAGTAGAGCGAGAAGGCGCTCAGGGGCATGGGCGCGAGCTCGGCGGCCAGGGACTCGACGTCGGTGTGCCGGGTGGCGCCGTGGGCGGTGGCGAAGACCTCCTTCGCCCCTCCGGCGAGCAGGACGCGGGCGGAGAGGACCATGCCGCGCTTGAGCGTCTCCACGTCCTCGTCGGCCCAGGTGTAGCGGATGGCGGCCCGGCCGTCGGACCCCGCGCGCACGGAGCCTTCGCCGTGGTCGTGCACCATGACGCCCAGGCCGCACAGGTAGTTGATCTCCGTCAGCAGGCGCTTGGCGGCGTGGCCCACCTGGCCGGTGAGGGCGATGAAGGCCTCCGGCGGGGCGGAGACGGTGTGGGGCAGGACGTTGGGCTCGTCGGGGGACCAGACGTAGGCGCCCTGGGTGGCGCCCTTCCACATGTGGACCTTGTGGTCGCAGCGTCCCAGCAGGGCGGAGCCGGGGTGCAGGAAGAGGGTGTCGCCGACGGGGCCCAGCTGCTTTGCCAGGCCGTCGAACCAGAGCAGGCGGGGGGTGCCGATGGCGCCGGCGCTGAGGATCACGGCGCGGCGGGCCTTGACGCGGATGCGGCCGACGGGCTCCTTGGTGTCGGTGTCGTGCAGTCGACCGACGACGCCCACGGCGCGGCCTCCCTCGTGCAGGACCTGCTCGACGCGGCAGTCGGCCTGGATGCGCAGGCCTGCCTCCAGCCCGTCCTGCACCAGGTTGCGGTCGACGCTGAACTTGCCGCCGCTGGGGCAGCCGAAGTTGCAGATGCCGCAGCCGACGCAGCCCGGGGTGTTGCGGTTGAGCAGGCCGCCCTGCAGGCCGAGGGCGGCGACGCCCCGGGCGACGATCATGTTGTTCTCCCCCGCGATGTCCTCGGTCACGGGCACGACCTGGATGCGGTCCTCCATGAAGTCGAACAGGGGGCGCATGGCGTCGGGGCGGTAGCGGTCGTCGGCCAGGAGCTCGGACCACTCGTCCAGGACGGGATCGGGGGTGCGAAAGCAGATGGCGGAGTTGACCAGGGAGCTGCCGCCGATGCCGCGTCCTGCCGCCACGGGCAGGGGGACGGAGCCCTGGGCGATCATCGTGCCCGACTCCTGCATGTGGTAGCGGGCGGTGTGGAAGTAGTTGGGGCGGAAGTTGGAGGCGGGGGGGCCGTCCTCCAGCACCAGCACGTCCCAACCGGCGCGGGCCAGGACCCGGCTGACGGCGCTGCCTCCGGGGCCGGCGCCCACGACGACGGCGTCCACCTCCACCTCGGGGCCCAGGGCGTCCTTCCAGCCGTGGATGGTCATCGGGAGTAGCCGCAGGGGAAGATCCAGCCGGCGGCGGCCTTGACCTCGGGGTGGCCGCAGTAGCCCATGCCCAGGAAGACGAGCAGGCCGCTGACGGCGCCGCGCACCAGGTGCGAGTCGTGGTTGAGCCAGAGGTCGAGCTTGTCGATGCGGGCGTCCAGGGAGAGCTGGGCGTAGGGGAGGCCGGCCTCCAGGAAGGCCCAGTCGTCCAGGGCGTGCAGGAGCAGGCGCAGGAGGTTGTCCGTGGGCGAGTCCATGGCGGTCAGGATCCCGTCGAAGTAGTGGTCCAGGCCGACCTCCGCGCCGCTGAGGGCGGGCACGCCGCCGGGGGGGAACATGGCCTCGCCCAAGGCGTTGACCAGCTTGACCTCCTGGGGGCCCAGGCTCTCGTAGCCGTCGGCGGCGTCCCGGTCCCACCAGTTGACCACGTGCCCCGAAGTGACCGCGACGGCGGCGGTGGCCATGGCGGCGGACGTGGCCAGCACCTGCCGGCGGGTGATCTTGGGGGCGTGGTCGGGCACGGCGGCACGGTAGCCCCGAGCGCGGGGGTGGGCAACGCGGCGTGGTGGGCGGGGCGAGGGGGTCCGAGCGTGGGCGACGTGGGCCGATCAGGCCCGGGCGACGACCACCAGCCGGGCGGCGTCCTGGTCGTAGGGTCGGCCGTCGAAGCCCCCGTAGACGTCGCAGCCCTGAAAGCCGGCGTCGCGCAGCTCGCGCTGGAGCTCGGCGGCGGAGTAGAGGCGGTGGCCGAAGTCCACGGACTCCAGGACGCCGTCGCGCAGGTAGGACCAGGTGACTTCGTTCCAGGCCCAGCTCTGGCTGAGGCGGCGCTCGACCATCAGGACGGTGCCGTCGTCCATGCGGTGCCAGTCGCGGGCGCGGAAGGTGCGGGCCAGGATCTCCTTGGACATGAGGTCCATGACGAGGGTGCCGCCGGGGCGCAGGTTGCGGTGGAAGGTGCGCAGGCAGGCGCGATCCTCGTCGAGGTCCGGGAAGAAGCCGAAGGAGGTGTAGAGGTTGAGGAGGAGGTCGAAGGCGCCGTCGCGGCACCAGGAGCGCATGTCGCCGACGAGGAGCTCGGCCTGCAGGCGGGGCTCCCGGGCGAAGCGCTGGCGGGCCTCGTCGACGTAGGCGGGGGTGAGGTCGACGCCGACGACGCGGTGGCCGGCGCGGGCGAGGGCGAGGCTGTGGCGGCCGGGACCGCAGGGGAGGTCGAGCACGTCCAGCTTGCCCTGCAGGCCGGTGAGGGCCAGGGCGGCGGCGACCTCCGACGGGGCGGCGTCGAAGGCGGAGGCCGTGAACATGGTGTCGCGGGAGAGCTGCCAGAAGCGAGGGTCCTGGTGCCAGGGGGCGGCGGCGGGGGTCTCGGGCACGGGAGCTCCGGGGACGGCGGGGTCGGGGGCGGGGATGCGCGGGGGGGAATGGTAGCTGGCGCGCGCGGGCTGCCCCCAGGGCGCGCGGCGGTGGCAGAATGCGCCCACACAGGCGTTGCGATGGGCCCAGCAGGGTCTGAGCGAGGGCCTGGGAGGACCGCCATGCGCCGCATCGCCCCCTTGCTGATCGTCCTGATGGTGTCCGCGTCCACGGTCCAGGCCCAGGAGCCGACGCCGGCGGTGGACATCCAGCGCTTCCACCCGGTTGCGGCGAGCCACGGCTTCGTGGGGGTGGAGACGGCCAGCCAGCTGCCGGCGCTGCGCCCGGGCTTCGACCTGTGGCTGACCTACGCGGACAAGCCGCTGCAGCTGAGCTCGCCGAGCGGGGCGCGGCAGGTGGGCATCGTGGACGGGATCTTCTCGGGGCACCTGCGGGCGGGCTTCGGCATCACGGACTGGGCGCAGGTGGACGTGCGGTTCCCGTTCCTGCAAATCACGAAGGTGGGGGACCAGGGGCTGGGTGGTTTCGGCGGGCAGGAGGACGCGTTCTCCCTGGGCGACATCTGGCTGGAGGGGCGGTTCCGGCTGCTGGCGGAGGAGAAGCTCTTCGGGGTGACGGTGCTGCCCTTCATCACGTTCCCCACGGGGGACCCCGCGCTGCACCAGACGGCGGGGGTGCCGACGTTCGGGGCGAAGGTGGCGGTGAGCAAGCGGTGGAAGTACATCCACGTCGGCGCCCACATCGGCTACCGGCTGAAGCCGGGGCACGCGGAGCTGCGCAACCTGGCGTCGGACGACGAGATCCCCTTCGCGATCGGCGTGGGCGCGTCGCCGCTGCCGGACCTGCTGGACATCAACGTGGAGCTGGTGGGCGCGGGGATCGTGGGCCCGGGGCGGGACGCGCTGGCGGGCTCGCCGCTGATGGACGCGGTGCACAGCCCGCTGGAGCTCTGGGTGGACGCGCGGCTGTGGCTGCCGTTCGGTCTGGACGTGGTGGTGGGCGGCGGTCCGGGGCTGACGCAGGGGGCGGGCACGCCGGCGGGGCGCTTCTTCCTGGGCGCGGGCTGGTCCCCTCCCCTGGGCGGCGGCGACCCGGACAAGGACGGGATCCGCGGCAAGAAGGACCTGTGTCCCGACGAGGCGGAGGACTTCGACGAGTTCGAGGACACGGACGGCTGCCTGGACTTCGACAACGACGGCGACGGGATCAGCGACGGCGGCGACACGTGCCCGAACGAGCCCGAGGACGTGGACGGCTTCGAGGATCGTGACGGCTGCCCGGACCCGGACAACGACGGCGACGGGGTGCCGGACGGGCGGGACGCGTGCCCGGTGGACGCGGAGGACGTGGACGGGTTCGAGGACGCGGACGGCTGCCCGGACCTGGACGACGACGGCGACGGGATCCCGGACGTGGCCGACGCCTGCCCGAACGCGGCGGAGGACCTGGACGGATTCCGCGACGCCGACGGCTGCCCGGAGCCGGACAACGACGAGGACGGCATCCTGGACGGTGACGACCTGTGCCCGAACGAGCCCGAGGAGTTCAATGGGGAGCGGGACGAGGACGGCTGCCCGGACTCGGTGAAGGCGGTGGTGACGGACGGGGCGATCGTGATCCTGGACAAGGTGCTGTTCGTGTCGGGCAAGGACCGGATCCTCAAGCAGTCGACGCCGGTGCTGGACGCGGTGCGCGGCACGCTGGCGGACAACCCGCAGATCGAGCACATCCGCATCGAGGGGCACACCGACGACCGGGGGAACGACGCCTCCAACCTGCGCCTGAGCGAGAAGCGGGCCCAGGCGGTGCTGCGCTGGCTGGTGGACCACGGCATCGACCCCGGCCGCCTGGAGGCGACGGGCTACGGCGAAGCCCGCCCCATCGCCGACAACGACACCGACGAGGGGCGGCAGACCAACCGGCGGGTGGAGTTCAAGATCCAGAAGTAGTGGGATCGGGGATCGGGGCGGGGGATCGGCGCGGGCGGCGATCGGGGCGGCGATCGGGGCGGCGACGGGGATCGGCGCGGGCGGCGACGAGGATCGGCGCGGGCGACGACGGGGATCGGCGCGGCGGGCGATCGGGCGGGCGACGAGGATCGGCGCGGGCGACGATCGGGCGGGCGGGCACCCCGTCCCCCTCGAAGGCCGCAGTTGACCCCTGGACAGGGCGCCGACCGGCCTTATGATGACCGCGGGAAACGCCGCTTCGGCGGCTGTCTTTGACAATTGGATCGAGAAGGTTTGGAGAAGTCCTTCACGGTCTGCTGGCCCCATCCGCTTCGGCGGAGCAGGGGTCAACCAGTCTGTAATGGAATTGGGGGCGATCTGGTCTCGACGGGGTCGTGGTAGGTCGGTGTTGCGTGTCGAGGAGGTTCGTTCGTCACCTCGTTAATCATCGAGCGAATTCATAGCTGCCAACAACAGCAACTACGCACTCGCCGCTTAGGTGAGTGTC
>CALCXL010000331.1 GCA_937907595.1 uncultured Pseudomonadota bacterium | reverse complement strand
TCCCCAGCAGGGGCGTGGGATCCGTGAGGGCCGAGACCAGCGCCACCCGCAGGGTCTCCCGCAGCCGCTCCCGCGTCTCCCAGGCCTCGTCGTCGCCCTCGGCCTGGGGCGCGGTGTGCCGGGGCGGCAGCGCCAGGGTGGCCAGGACCATCAGCGCGATCCGGTCGAACCATCGGCCCGCGTCCAGATCGGCGCGCACCAGGCCCGTCGTCTGCCCACCCTCCAGCAGCCCCTGCAAGCGCTCCCTCCAGGGCAGCGTGCCCTCCTGGAGCACCAGCCCGGCGTGCCCCGAGTCCTCCAGCACCTCTCGGAGGATCGTGCCCGGCACCCAGGGGTCGGCGAGGTAGATGCCGAAGACGCGGTCGGTCAGCGCGTCGAGGGTCAGGTCGCTCGGCTCGGTCGTGAAGGCCTGCACCCACCGGCGCACGCGATCGGTGACCCGGTCCAGGACCGCGGCGCGGATCCGCTCCTTGCTGCCGTAGTGGTACAGCACGGCCTGCTTGGACATGGCGACGTCGTCGGCGATGGCCTGCACCGACACCGCCCGCGAGCCGTGCAGGGCGAACAGCCGCATGGCCGCGCGCTCGACGCGCTCCCGCACCACCGCAGCGTCTTCGCGCACCTTGCGCTCGCGAGCCATGACCACCCTCCGGCTTGCACGATAACCGACGCGCGGCCGGATCCCAGAAGGGGTGTGCCGCACCCCCTGGTCCCTCAAGGCCAGGCCGCATCCGCCGATGGGAGAACGCAGGCGGGATCGAGCCCCGACTGGCTGGGAGGCCCCATGAGCTCACCTTCGGATCGCCGCGGCAACGGCCGGCGCGCTGTCACCCTGCAAGCGGAGCTGAGCGCCGGCCCGACCTGGTTCAAGCGGGGCCTGCTCACCGACATCAGCGACGACGGAGCCTTCGCCCGCGTGCCCCCCACCATCGGCCCCGGCACCCGGCTGACGGTGCGCTTCCGCCATCCGGACGTGGAGCGGGTCATCACCACCAAGGCGGTCGTCGCCCGCCGCGTGCTCCCCGGCGCCCCCAACAACGAAGAGCCCGGCCTGGGCCTCTACTTCCTGGAGGGGCTCAACAACATGGGCGGCGAGCGCCGCACCCTGGCGCGGCAGAAGGTCGACATTCGCTGCCACCTGGACGTCAGCGGCGCCGCGGTGCTGTGCCGGTTGGTCGACCTGTCCGACGGTGGAGGCACCATCGAGCTGGACCTGGGCTTCAAGCGCATCGAGGGGGTTCAGGCGACCCCCGAAGGCCGCGCGATGACCGTCGGCATGCGCATGCGCACCGGGGTCTCCGTGGATCTGAAGTTCGTGGACCCGGTGAGCCATCGCCCGGTGCAGATGCGGGCCGTCGTCACCCGGACCCCCGTGCAGGTGGGCCCGGGGCGCCCGGAGTACCGCTTCGGGGTGAACTTCGACCGCCCCATGACCAGCTGGCGGGCCGGCAAGCGGCGCAGCCTCGGCGCCAGCCAGCCGAACCAGGCGCGCATCAGCCAGGCGGTGGACCTGGACTTCCTGGCCACCCAGGAGCTGGAGCTTCGCAGCCTGCTGCGCGGGGTGGAGTGGCACGGTCGCCACGGCGGCGGCTACGGGCGCGTGGTGCTGGCGGGGCCCCGGCGCCTGCTCATCGCGGCCGAGGGCAGCCTGCCTGCGGAGACGACCACCGTGCGCGTGGTGATGTTGACCCCCGAGGACAGCAGCGCGCCCCCCATGGCCCTGCACGTGGAGGTCGCCCAGGCCAGCGCGACGATCATCGGCGGCCGCCAGCCGGGCTTCGTCGGCCTGATCCGAGGCTTCGTCGACCCCCGGGGCGAGCTGCGGTACCGCCACCTGGTGGAGTGGATGACCAACCGTCAGGTCGGCGAGAGCCAGCGGGTGGGGTAGCCGCGCGCGGCCCCGGGCGGGGTCCCTGCCACCAGCCTATCGACGCCGACCGGAAAGCCCGGTACAAGCCCTGCCATGGCTGCCCCCCGTCGAGCGGACCGCGTCGCGCGCGAAGTCCAGAAAGAGCTGAGCGATCTGCTGCGCCGCGAGGTCAAGGACCCGCGCGTTCGGGACGCCACCGTGAGCCGCGTCGACATGAGCGACGACCTGCGCCAGGCCACCGTCTACGTGGCGGCCCTGGGCAAGGTCGGCGATCAGGAGCGCAGCGAGGAGCTGCTGGCCGGCCTCCGCGCCGCGTCGGGCTTCCTGCAGGGCAAGCTGGGGCGCAACCTCCGCCTGCGCAGCACCCCGCGGCTCACCTTCGCGTACGACGCCGGGCTGGAGAACCTGATCCACGTCGCCGAGCTGCTCAGCGGCATCGAGGACGAGACATGAGTCGTCGACGGGGACGCCGCGCGGGCCGGAACGACGAGCTCCTGCAGGGGCTGCTGCTGGTGGACAAGCCGGCGGAGCTGACGTCTCACGACGTCTGCCAGCGGGTGCGCAGCCGGCTCCGCCTGGGCAAGGTGGGGCACGGCGGCACCCTGGATCCCTTCGCTACGGGCCTGCTGCCGCTGCTCATCAACGGGGCGACGCGCCTCATGCCGGAGCTGCAGGCGGAGGAGAAGGTCTACCTGGCCACGATCCGCCTGGGCCAGCGCACGGACACCATGGACCCCACCGGGGAGGTGCTCGAGGAGGCCGACGCGTCCGGAGTGGACGACGGCGCCATCGCGGAGGTCCTCGCGGGCTTCCTGGGCACCCAGGTGCAGGTGATCCCCCGCTACTCGGCGGCCCGCGTCGACGGCAAGCGCCTGTACGAATACGCGCGTGAGGGTGAGGAAGTGGAGCTCCCCACCAAGGAAGTCACCATCCACGCCCTGGACCTGCTGGAGACGCGCCGCGAAGGCACATTGGTGGATCTGGACGTGCGCGTGCACTGCACCTCGGGCACCTACGTGCGGGCCCTGGCCGACGACGTGGGCCAGAAGCTGGGCGTGGGCGCGCACCTCTCGTCGCTCCGTCGCACCAGCATCGGCACCCTGGACATCGCCCGCGCCATCCCCCTGGACGCCATCGACGTGCAAGCCACCCTCTGGCGCGACGCGAGGAACGTCCGGGAGGAGAGCGGCGAGCCCGAGCGCTTCGACCCGACCCAGAATTCGGCGGTGTGGCGCGAGTTCCTCGGCGACGCCCTGATGCCGGTCCGGGAGATGCTTGGCGGCGTGCCGGCCCTGCGGGTGCCCGCGGCCCTGGGGGAGCGGGTGCGCGGCGGCAGCCCCCTGCGCAAGGGCGAGCTGGAGTCGCTTGGGGAGGAGCTGCCTCGCTTCCTGCCGGGCGACCGCATGACGATCGAGGACGCCGACGGCACCCGGACCCTGGCGGTGGTGCGGGCCAACTGCGCCCGCGACGCCCTGCCGCGCCGGCCCGATTCGGCCGTGGTGCTGGAGATCGAGCGCGTCCTGCGTTGACATCAGGCGCGGCAACCCTTAGGTTCCGCGCGAAATCGTCCCGGCAGTCTGCCCGGCCGATTCCCCACCCATCTGCGGTGCACGACCACCCGGCTCGGGACCGGCACCGGCGGAGAGCGACATGACCCCTGAGCGCAAGCAAGAGCTGATCTCGACCTACAAGAAGCATGACGGCGACTCGGGTTCGCCGGAGGTCCAGATCTCCATCCTGACCGAACGCATCAACGAGCTGACGGAGCACTTCCGTACGCACCACAAGGACCACGCCAGCCGGCGCGGCCTGCTGCAGCTCGTCTCCCGCCGTCGCGGCCTGCTCGACTACCTCAAGCGGGTCGAGTACGCGCGGTACAAGACCATCATCGGAGCCCTCGGCATCCGCAAGTAACTTCGGCAGGGCCCGCTTCGGCGGGCCTTCGTCGTTGCGGGAGGCAGACCCAGCCTCCCCAAGAAGGGCTGGACGGCTCCCCCCGGAACGGGGAAGGGAGTCGGCCGCCACCTCCCGCGGCGGGCCGCGGACGCTCGGTGACCAGCGTCCGCACGCGGCGAGTCAAAAACAACAGGCAGACCCCTGAACAAGGGCGTGGGCATGGTGCCCTCGCCGGAGGCTGCCGGTCACCACGAAAGGTACTGCCTACATGGCACACGTAATCAAGTCCGCCCAGGTTGGCGGCAAGACCATCACCATCGAGACCGGCAAGGTCGCCAAGCAGGCGGGCGGCGCCGTCATGATCCGCCAGGGCGACTCCGTCGTCCTCGTCGCGGCCACCGGAGCCCGTGAGGGCCGCCCCGGCATGGACTTCCTGCCCCTGACCTGCGAGTACCGCCCCATGGCGGCCGCGGCCGGCATGATCCCCGGCGGCTACTTCAAGCGCGAGGGCCGTCCCGGACCGAAGGGCATCCTCGTCGCCCGCATGATGGACCGGCCCTGCCGCCCGCTCTTCCCCAAGAACTGGCGCGCTGAGGTCCAGCTCCTGGCCTACCCGATCTCCCACGACGGTCAGAACATGACCGACGTGCTGGCCCTGACCGGCGCCTCCTGCGCCGCGATCATCTCCAACGTGCCGTTCAACGGCCCGGTCGCCGGCATCCGCGTCGGCCGCATCGACGGTGAGTGGGTGGCCAACCCCACCCGCGCCGAGCTGGAGACCAGCGACTTCGACATGATCATCGCCTGCACCCAGCACGCCATCACGATGGTCGAGGGCGGCATGACCTGCGCGAAGGAGTCGGAGATCGTCGCCGGCCTCGAGTTCGGGTTCCAGGCGGCCCAGCCCCTGATCCAGCTCCAGCTCGACCTGGCGGCTGAGGTCGGCAAGGAGAAGATGCCCGT
>CALCXL010000330.1 GCA_937907595.1 uncultured Pseudomonadota bacterium | reverse complement strand
ATGGTGGCCCTGGGAGCCTCGCCCTCGCCAGCGGCGGCATGGTGGCCCTGGGAGCCGACCCGAAGGTGGCCTACATCGAGCAGGTCGTGCTGCCCTGGAACAAGGACCGCAGCGGCATCGTGGCCTACGCCGCGGACGCCACGCTGTTCGAACGGGTGGGGCGCTGCCTGGACGGGGCGTCGCTCTTCGACCGCCTGCGGGGCAAGGTCACGCGGGTGACGTCCTGCGTCGACGTGGCCGCCATCCCCGCCCAGGAGCGTCAGCTGCTCGGTCAGAAGCCCCTGCGGGACCAGGCCTACGACCCCATCCGCAACAACTACTGGCTGCTCTTCGCCGGCATGGCGCTGGGCATCGTGATCGTGCTCGCCGCCCGCGGCTTCTGGAACTCCCTGGGCTCCCGCCGCGACTACGACGACGACGAGTACGCCGAGTACGGGGAGAGCTAGTCCTTGGCCGCGCAGCGCCCCACCGCCCCCGCCACCGCGCGGGTGCTCATCTGCGACCCGGACATCCGCTTCGGCCTCCTGCTCAAGGAGTTCCTGGAGGGGCTGGGATGGAGCGCGGAGTGGGTCAGCGACGGGCGCCAGGCCCTGGCCCGGTGGGAGGCCTTGCTGCCGGACCTGGTGGTCACCGAGCTGCAGGGCGAGGACCTGGACGGCTTCGAGTTCCTGGACGCCATGACGCGCATCGCGCACCCGCCGCTGGTGGTGGTCTGCACCCGGCTCAAGGGGGTGGCGGGTTGGGACCAGGGCGTGCTGCGGTCCCTCGGCGTGCGCCGCGTGCTCGCCCGCCCGGTGCGCTTCCCGGCCCTGGCGACCATGCTCGAAGAGGTGATGACGGAGCTGACCGCGACCATGGAGGCCATCCCGGCCCTGGACGAGGTCGCCTTCAACCGCCACGCCTGAGCGTGCAGGGGGGGCTTGCGGGCCTCAGGGCCTCCAGCCGGGCACCAGCTCCCCGGAGGCGTCGACGACCTCCCCCCGCGTCACGTAGCGCGCCAGGCGGCCTCCCCCGGCCACGTCCCCGTCCCCCGACCAGACCGTGTCCCCCTCCAATGTGCCCGGCAGCGCCCCGTCGCCGTCCAGGGCGGGCAGGCTGCCGCTGGTGACGTTGGTGGCGATGAGCTGCCCCCCGGCCAGGGGCGGCAGGCGACGGGCCGCGATGTCCTCGCCTGCGACGGCGCTCAGGTGGGCATCCAACAAGGCGGGCTCCCAGGCGGCGTAGAGGGCGAAGCTGGCGGTCAGGCGCGGGTTGATCTCGATGAGGCTGGGGCCGTCGGGGCCCAGCACGAAGTCGACGCCGAAGTGCCCGCGGTATCCGCGGCGGGCGAGCTCGGCCCCCAGGCGCTCCGCCAGGACGAAGGCCCCCTCGCCGGGGTGCGGGGTCGGCCGCCAGGTGAAGTCGTTGCCGCAGGAGCCCAGGGCGTAGGGCGTCAGCCAGGGGACCCCGGTGACCTGGACGATGGGGGCGGTGACCAGGACCGCGCCGCGGTGGTCGACCACGGCGTTGAGGGTGCCGGGGCGACCGCGCACGAACTCAGACGCCCGCGCCGGGCGGCCCGGCAGGGCGACGACCAGCGCGTCCCAGCCCCTCTCGTCGTCCACCTCCCAGGTCCGGTTGCCCGACTGGCTGCGCGGGCTCTGGACCACCAGGGGGCGGCGCAGTCCGGGCGCGGCGTCCGCCCAGGTCCCCTGCAGGCGGATCGTGGCCTGCCGGGGCACGTCCACGCCGGCGTCGGCGGCCAGGCGGGCGAGGGCGAGCTTGTTCTCCAGGCCGCCGGCCAGGGCTGCGGGGGGCAGGGCGTAGGTGGCGCCCAGGGCCGCGGCGGCCTCTTCCAGGCGCTTGTTGGGCTTGAAGGACAGCAGGCGGCTGGGCTGCTCGGCCACCAGGGCCGCGACCTCGGGGTGGGCGAGCAGGGCGCGGGTGCTGGGATCGTCGCCGGGGGCGATCACCACGGCGCGGTCGGTGAGGGTCTCCAGGCGTTGGCGCTCGTCGGATCCGCCGAAGGTGGCGACGGGCACGCCGGGCCGGGCGGTGGCCAGGCAGACCGCCATCCAGGGGTCGTGCAGGACCAGGACGAGGCGGCTCACAGGGGCCCCAGGCCCAGGACGTCGACAAAGAACGCGCGCACGTCCAGGTAGCTGCTGAGCGCGACGACCGGCGGCGGCGGGGTGGGGGCGTGGGCGGCGCCGGTGATCACGGCCACCACCCGCCCGCCGATGCGACCCGCCCGGGCCAGGTCCTGCACGGCGGCCAGCACCGCGGCGCCCTCGGCCGAGCCCTGCAGCCCCACCGAACGCAGGTGTGCGCGCCCCCGTTCGACCGCCGATCCAGACAGGGCGATCGCCCCGCCGCCCCCGGCCTGCAGGCGGGCCGCCAGGGCCTCGGCCCCCGGCGGGTTCTTCGCGCCGAGGCGGCCGGCGGGGGAGTCGGCGTCCTCGATCGCGTCGGCGTCCAGGGCCCGGGCCAGGGCGATGCACAGCCCCGACTGCACGGACCAGAGCGCCGTCGTCGCGCTCCTCCGGGCGAAGCCGTCGAGCATCCCCTCGGCGGAGACGCCCGAAGAGGAGAAGGTGAGCGCGTGGTCGGCGCCGGCCTCCGCGATCTCCGCGCCCAGGCTGCGGTAGCCCACGCTGGCCAGGGGGTCCGCGGTGCCGCGCAGGTTGATCAGGCCGAACACCCGGGCGGCGTAGCGCGCGAAGTTCACCGGCTTGTCCGCCAGCAGCACCACGCCCCCGCGATCGGCGATGCGCCCCAGCTTGGCGGGGTCGGTGTCCGCCGACACGAAGGCCACCAGGCGATCGCCGCAGGCCGCGCAGGCCGCCGCCGCGGAGGTCGCCGCGTTGCCCGACGAGGAGATGACGTGGGTCCGGGGCGAGGCCCCGTGGTGGCTGGCCACCTGGAAGACCAGCCCGCGGTCCTTGTGGGAGCCGCTGGGGTTCAGGTCCTCCCGCTTCAGCCGCAGGGACTCCAGGCCCCAGGAGCGGGCCAGGGCCGGCAGGTCGGTGAGCGGCGTGTCGCCCTCCCCCAGCGTCGGCTGGATCGACGGCAGGGGGTCGAAGAGGTCGGCGTGGCGCCAGAGGCCCTTCACGACGCCAGCACCGCGGCCACCCGCCGGGCGAAGGAGGGGCCGCCGTCCACGAAGCGGGAGAAGAAGAAGGCGCAGCCGGGCGAGCAGAGCACCGAGGTGCCGGGGCGGGCCAGGGAGCGCGCGTGGGCCAGCGCGGCGTCGAGGGCGTCGTGGCGGTGCACGGGCACGCGATCGCCCAGGGCGCCCAGGAAGGCGTCGGTGCCGCTGCCCGGCAGGGCGAGCACGGCGTCGGCGTGCTCGGCTGCGGCGTCGGCCATGCCCCGGTAGTCCATGCCCTTGTCGTCGCCCCCCACCAGCAACAGCAGGCGACGTCCCTCGCCCTCGGCCCGGATGCCGGCTTCGGCCGCGGGCGCGGTGGTGGCCTGGATGTCCCAGATCCAGCGCACGCCGCCCTGCTCCGCGACCCGCTCCAGCCGCCCGGCCAGGCCGCCGAAGGTCGCGATGCGCGGCGCCAGTGCCTGCGGGTCCGAGCCGGCGGCCACCGCCGCGCAGAGGGCGGAGAGCAGGTTGGTCCGGTTGTGCTCCCCGGGCAGCTTCAGGGCGCTGATGGGGGCGACGTCCACCGGATCCTGCCCCGGCGCGCGCAGGCGGATGCGCCCGTCCTCGATCCAAGAACCGGCCTGATCCGCTCCAGCCCGTCGGCCCACCCCCCAGACCTGGGCGGCGAGGGAGTCGACGTGCCGGCTGGACTCGGGGTCCGTGACGGTGACGACGGCGTGCGCGCTGGCCCCCCTCACCAGCCGCAGCTTGGCGGCGACGTAGGCCTCCCAGGTGCCGTGGTCGTCGATGTGGTTCGCGGTGATGTTCGTCAGCACCGCCACGTCCACGGGCACCGTGCGGTCGCGCAGGTGGCGGTTGCTGACCTCCCAGATCAGCCGGGCTCCGGCGGGCGCGTCGCGCAGATCCTGCAGGCTCACCTGAGCCGAGCGGTCGTTGCCGCCCTGCATCACGCCGTCGCCCAGCAGGTGGCGGATCATGGCCGACGTCGTGGACTTGCCGTTGGAGCCGGTCACGCCGATGCGCAGGCCCGGGAACAGGTCCATGGCCAGGTCGACCACCCCCAGCAGGCGCGCGCCCCGGGCCACCGCGTCGGGGATCGCGGGCAGGTTGCTGGGGTAGTTGAACCAGTTCTGCGACGCGAAGACGACGTCGGCCTCCTCCAGCCCGCTCAGGTAGTCGGCGCCCAACCGAAAGGCGACGGGCAGGGTGCGCAGCCGCTTGAGCAGCGCCTCCCGCTCGGCGCGGGGCCAGGCGGGGTTGGCGCGGCGAAAGGAGCGGGCGAAGCCTCGGTCGTCGCCGGAGAAGTCGTGGGCGACGACCCCCTCGAAGCCGGCGGACTCCGCCAGGAAGAGCAGCAGGGCCAGGCCCTCCGCCCCGGACGCGCCCACGACGTGCACGCGCTGCCCGCGAAGCTCCTCCAGCAGGGCCCCGGGGGTCCTCACGCGCCCTCCCTCCACGCCACGGGCCGGCGCGCACCCAGGAAGTCGTAGCGCTCCAGGAAGTCCGCCAGAGGCTCCTCCAGGATCTGCCGGCGGGAGAGGCAGGAGTGGGCGACGGTGGTGCCCTGGGCCGAGGGCAGGGCGAGGCCGACGTGGGACAGGCGGCTGTCCCGGCCCCGCACGAACACGAGGTCCCCGGGGGCGATGGCGTCGGGGGCGACGCGCGCGCCGGTGGCCCGCTGGTCCTTCGTGTTCTTGGGGAGCAGCAGCCCCGAGGCGTCGAAGACCACCGACTGCACGAAGCCCGAGCAGTCGGCGGCGGCGTCGGTGTTCCCGCCCCAGAGGTACGGCCGGCCCATGCGGGCGCGGGCGCGGGCGGCGGCCTGCGCGAGGCCGGGCGCCACCACGGCCTCGTTGCGGCGGCCCCGGAGCAGGGCGGCCCAGGGGTCCGCGTCGGGTGCGGCGTCGACGAGGCGATCGCGGGCCACCCAGCCCACGGTGCCGTCGGGGAGCTGCACCAGGGTGCGCTGGCCCCGGTCGGCGAAGGCGCGCAGCAGGGCGGGCGGCGACCACTGGGTCTGCAGGTCGTCGCCCTCGTCGGCGCGGTGCAGGTCCAGGGCCTCGTCGCCGGCCAGGGCGCGCCAGCGGTGCAGCGTCCAGGGGCTCTCCAGGTCCGACAGCACCGCCGGGCGGGGCACGGGGGCCTCCATCGCCGCTGTCAGGCCCTGGACGTAGGCGTTGGCCTGCGCGGCCACCAGCACCGCGCCCTCCACCCGCACTGCGCCATCCCAGGCCCAGCGCGTGGTGTCCACGCCGACGGGGTAGCGGCGCTGCAGGTCGCCGCGCACGGTCGCCACCGCGTCGGCAAGGCGCTGGGCGGTCACGCGGCTACTTCTCCTCTTCTTCGAAGACCTGCAGCTTCAAGGGGGCCACGGCGACGACCTCGAGCTCCACGCCGCAGTGGTCGCAGATCACGAGCTCGCCAGGGGTGGCGTCGGCGGGGCAGGGAACGGCGGTGCCGCATTCGGGGCAGGGAACGGTCACGGGGACCTCCGGTGGGGGGCGCGAAGGCCCGGGGCCTGGGGGCGCTCGAAGCGGCCCCTCGGGGGAGGGGAGGGAGCCGGCGTCCGTTGACGTCCCCGGTGCGAGTCGCTCACAAGCACTCCCTACTCAGGCCCGGGATCGGCGTCAAGAGAGGTGCGCGCGCGTGGGGTCGGGGGCGTCGTCGCTGCGGCCCAGTCGCCCGGCCAGCCGCCGGTGCTCCTCCAGGCCGATGTGCTGAGCCAGGTGGTCGACGTCCACGGGCCGTGGGGGGCGAGCGGCGGCCAGGGCGCGCAGGCGCTCCAGGGACTCGGCGCAGCGGGCGGCGAAGGCCGGGTCCGCGTCCGCTTCAGCCCGCAGCCGCGCGACGACGTCGGCCACCGCGTCCCGCCGGGAGCAGACCAGCAAGCCGTCGACGCCGGCCCGGATCGAGTCCACCGCCGCCTGTGCGATGCCCGCTCCCGCTGTGATCGCGCCCATCTCCAGGTCATCGCTGAACACGACCCCCCGGTGCCCCAACTCCTTCCGGAGCACGCCGTCGATCCAGCGCGCCGACAGGGTGGCCGGGGCCTCGTCCACCGCGGGGTAGACGACGTGCGCGGTCATGACCGAGTCGACGCCGGCGGCCACCGCGTCGGCGAAGGGGGCCAGGTGATCGCGTCGGAGCGCGGCCTCGTCCAGGGGGCAGGTGGGCAGGGCGCGGTGGGAATCGACGGTGACGTGGCCGTGGCCGGGGAAGTGCTTGGCGCAGGCGGCCAGGCCGGCGTCCTGCAGGCCCTGGATGAGGCCGCGACCCAGGGCCGAGACGATGGCGGGGTCGTCGGACAAGGCGCGATCGCCGATGGCGACCGTGGTGCCCTCGAAGCGAACGTCCAGCACCGGGGCGAAGACGACGTTGAAGCCCACCGCCGCGATCTCCGAGCCCAGCGCCCGCCCGACCGCCCGCGCCGTGGCCTCGTCGCCGGCCTCCCCCAACTGCGCCATCGCCGGCCAGACGGTGAGGGGGGCGCGGAGCCGGGCCACGCGGCCGCCCTCCTGGTCCACGGCGAGCAGGGGAGGGGAGGGCGACGCGGCCGCGAGGCCCGCCAACAGCGCATGCACCTGCTCCGGCGACTCGACGTTGCGCGCGAAGATCACGAAGCCGCCCACCCCGGCGGCGGCCAGGGCCGCGGGCTCCGGGTCGTCGGCGCGGGTGCCGTGGAAGCCGGCCAGGAGCAGGCCCGCGAGGGGATCGGGGTTCATTCGGGGGCGGCCGGGAACTCGTTGAGCTCGATGAGCACGCCGCCCGTGTCCCGGGGGTGCAGGAACTGCACGCGGGAGCCGTGGGCGCCGGGGCGGGGAGCGTCGTAGAGCAGGCGCATGCCGGCGGCCTGCAGGCGCGCGCTCTCCGCCTCGATGTCGTCGACCTCAAAGCAGAGGTGGTGGATGCCGGGCCCGCGGCTGCTCAGAAACTTCGCCACCGGGGTGTCCTCCCCCATCGGCTCCAGCAGCTCGATGCGGGTCTCTCCGACGGGGAACATGGAGATGCGCGTGGCGGCGGGCACCACGTCCTCCCGGCCTTCCTCCTCCAGGCCGATGTCCTTCCAGGTGGCCGCGCCCTCGTCCAGGGTCTTCACGGCGATGCCGATGTGGTGCAGTCGCTTGATCACTGCTGCTTGTCTCCCCGCCCCGCTGCTAACCTCGGGGTTCAGTCATGGGCCGAACCAGCGTACGAATCACGAAGTTCCGCGACCGCGCCGCCTTCCGGGCTGTGGTTGAGTTCCTTGCGCGACTCTACCCCGACCGCCCGCTGCAGGACTTCGAGGTCGCGCTCGCGCGGCTGCCCGTCCTGCTCAGCCACGACGCCGACGAGGAGGCCGCCCGCGCCCTGGAGGGCGCCCTGCGCAAGCGGGGGGCCGATCTGCGGTTGATCGCCCTGGACGAGGCGACCGCCGCGCCCCAGCGCAGCAAGGTGAACTCGACGGTGGAGCTCAGCCCGGAGATCGACCTGAGCTTCCTGGACGAGTCGCGCCGCCGCTCGAGCTCCGCACGGGGAAAGCAGGCCGACGCCGAGCCTCCCAAGGGCCGTGCTCCCTGGGAAGAGTGAGCTTGCCGCTCGCCGCGGCCTACCCCTTCGCCCCCGCTGTCCCCCTCGCCGCCGAGGACGGGCTCGTGTCCGTGGTGATCGTGCACCACCGAGGCACCGACGACCTGGTCCGCTGCCTGCGCTCGTTGGAGGGGCAGGCTGAGCGCCTGGAGGCGATCGTCGTCGACAACGGTTCCCCCGATCCCCTGCCGCCCCTGCCGGCCTTCGCGCGGGTGGTGCGGCTGCCGGAGAACCTGGGCTTCGCCGGTGGGGCCAACGCGGGCCTGCTGGCCGCGCGTGGCGACTTCGTGCTCTTCCTCAACCCCGACGCCGAGCTGGAGCCCGCCTGCCTCGCCCGGATGCGGGCCGTGGACGCGGACGTCGTCGCCCCCCGGATCCTGCTGCGCGATGAGGAGGGGCGCCTGGACAACTGCGGGCACGGGCTCTACCCCGACGGCCTCAACTGGTGCCGGGGGCGGGGGCAGGCCGCGGAGGGCCGCTTCGAGGCGGCGGAGGATCTGCTGCTCTTCAGCGGGGCGGCGGTGGGCATGCGACGCAGCGCCCTGGTGCGCACCGGGGGCTTCGACCCCTCCTACTTCGCGTACGGGGAGGACGCCGATCTGGGCCTGCGCGCTGCCCGGATGGGGCTGCGCTGCCGCTACGAGCCCAGCGCGGTCGTGCGCCACGCCGTGGGCGGCTCCTTCGGCCGGTCGTCCCTGCGGAAGGCCTACCTGGTGGAGCGCAACCGGGCCCGCGTGGCGGTCACCCACCTGCCCCGTCGGTGGCTCGCCGTCTCCCCGGCCCTGACCCTCCTGCGCCACGTCCTGCTCGCCGGCCCGGCGTCGCGCGGTCGGGGGGTGGGCAGCGGGTGGAGTCGGCCACAGCGCCTGGCCCTGCCCCTGGTCATCGGGGGCGCGCACGCGGCCTCCCTGCTGGCCCTGCCCGGCTCCCTGCGTCGTCGACGGGCCGTGGAGCGGGCCACCCCGGACCGCGCCGCCTTCCGCGCCCGCCTGAGCGGCGCCTGGGTGGGGCCCCGCGCGCTGATCGAGCGCCCCGTCGCCTGATCGGCCGGTTCGGAGTGCCTGCGGCGGGCCTCGATCCACGTCGCAGACCGCAGGACATCGCCGTCATCGACAGCCCGACGCAGCGTCGCCGGACTCAGCGCGTCCGCGCTCCTTCGCCCAGCCCTCGCCACAGGGGGATCAGCCCCCGCGGGCCCACGCTGCGCAGGGTCCACGCGGTGCCGGCCGCGGCCACGATGCCCAGGCGACCACCCTCCCGCGCCACGCCGCCGCCCAGGCTCCGGGCGAAGCGCGCGTGGCTCCGGCCCAGGTGGAAGGCTGCGTCGGCGCTGCGGTGCGATCGGGTGCCGCCGCCGCGGTGTCGCACGACCGCGTCCCGCAGCACCCGCACCGGCTCGTGAGAGCGCAGGCAGAAGTCGATGTCCTCGAAGTAGAAGCGGTAGCCCTCGTCGAAGCCGCCCAGGCGTTGCCACGTGGCCAGGGGAAAGGCCATCGATGCCCCGGAGACAGCGTCCACGCGCTCGGCTTCCTGCGATGGCGCGCGCGTCCGTGCCCGAACCCGGCCGCTGCGGCGGGAGACGTCGACGCCCGCCTGCTGCACGCCCTCGCCCTCCCAGTCGCGCAGGACGGCGCCCACGATGCCGGACGCCGAGGCCAGCAGCGCCAGGGATCCGGGCTCCGGTCGGGTGTCGTCGTTGAGCAGGAGCACGCGCTCGAAGCCGGCGTCCCCGGCCGCTCGGATGCCGGCGTTGGCTCGGGTTGCGAAGCCGGCGTCGGCGGGCACCACCACGGATCGCCCCCCCGGAGGCGGCGCCTCGCTCACCACGAAGACGGCGCCCGCTTCCCCCAAGGAGGGCAGCAGGGGCAGGATCCAGGGCGATCCCGCCGCGCAGGGGATCACGATCGCCAGACGTCGAGGCATGGGCTCTATGATAGCCGCCGTGCGCAGCCTCACCGCGATCCTCCTGCTCCTCGCCCTGCCCGCGTCGGCCGCCCCGCCGAGCCTGCAGCGGGCCGAGCTGATGTTGAAGTCGACGGCGACCGAGGTGGAGGCGATCGAGCCGGCGCTGGACTCGCTCATCGCGTCGGCCCGGGCGGTGGCCGAATCGAACGGTCAGCGCGACCCCGTCCTGCTGCTGGGCCGCCACGCCGCGATCATCGACCGCCGCGCCGACGCCCTCAGCCGCAAGGCCGAGCACCTGGCGGCGACGGTGGAGGAGCTGGCGTTGGCGCTGTCGGCGCCCTGAGTCGGTCCGTCCCCGGGCCCGGGTCCGTCGTCAGGACGATCAGAAGCTGACGTCGATGCCCAGGCTCCAGACCACCCGCTGCTGATCGGCGTCGACGTCCTCGCGCAGGCGGCGGTCCACGGTGCCGGCCTCGATCGCCATGCCGAAGTTGGCCCGGAACTTCTCCGTCACGAAGCCCAGACCCCAGGTGATGTTGTTGTCCAGGAACCCGCGGTCGCTGAAGAACCCGGCGCGGATCGCGGCGAAGTAGAGGATCTTCACGGAGACGCCGGCGTGGATGTCCGTGGTGGGCAGCTCGGCCGTGGTGAAGTCGAAGACGACGTCGAACTCCGCCTGCACGCCGAAGCGCTGCTGGGGGTTGTAGTCCAGGTCCAGCCCGACCCCGGCCGACAGGCGCGTCGCGTAGCGGAGGTCGCGGGTGGGCACCAGGTTCTGGGCGGAGACCGCGAAGAGCAGGAACTCCGTGGGAGCCGCAGTCAGGCCCGCGTCCACGGTGAACAGCGTGCGGTTCTCCCGCAGCAGCATGTCCTGCTGGATCACGCGCACGGTGGCCCCGATGTTGAGCTTGCGCTTCAGGAAGGCGTAGCCCACCGCGATGTCCCAGCGGTGGTAGGTGCGCTGGTCGTGGATCTCGTCCTGCTTGTGGGCGAGGAACCAGTTGAGGTCCTCCTCGGGGATGAGCGTGGGCTCGAACTCCCGGAAGGAGTAGACCGTGCCCAGAAAGAACTCCGAGGTGCGGCTGTCGTAGGCCCCCGACGCGAACTGGTGCGCGCGCTCCCGCACGGTCTGGCCGTAGCTCAAGCCGACCAGGTACTTCGGCCGCACGCCCAGGGCCGATGCGTTGAGGCGCAGGGTGCTCTGATCGACCGCGATCACGCGCCCCGCGCCGCCCATGGACAGCGCCACGGGCTCGAAGAAGTCCTCGTCCGCCCGGGCGCTCCCAGGCCAGGCCAGGAGCAGGGCGGCGCCGATGAGCAGGAGTCGGGCCACGGCGGCGACTATGGACGCGCCTGCGCGCCGTGTCGAGGGCATCCGCGGCACCGATCCCCCCGCCCCGCCTCCCTCGCGGCTGGACCTTCGACCGACCTGTGGTAAAAAACGTCGAACATGATCGTCGACGGTCCTGTACCGCTCTGGAGCTGGCCATGGATGCACTTCGCATGTGGGAACACCTGATGCGGGATTCCAATCCCCCGCCGCAGCACGCCATCGAGGGCGCTCGGGCGGCCGTGGAGGTCGGCTACGCCGGCGATTGGGCGCGGGCCGAGCACCTGCTGGTGGACAGTTTGGGGCCCCTGGAGGCCACCGAGGCCCCTCAGGCGGCTTCGGCCAACCACAACCTGGCGGCGCTGCTGCAGGAGCGGGGGGACCTGGAGGGGGCGGTGTTCCACGCGGTGCGCGCGGTCTTCCTCTACAACCGCAGCCACGATCTGGGCGGGATCTACTGCTCCCTGCGCAACCTCGCGGTGGTGCACGCGTCCCGGCGGGAGACGCGTCTGGCGACAGCGGCGCAGCACCAGGCGTCCCGCGCGCGGCGTGAGCTCGAGCTCCGTGGCCTGCTGGAGCAGGTGGAGTCGGGCTGCGACGCACGGGGAGAGCGGCTGCACATGCTGGGGCTGGACTCGGCGCGCTCGCAGGGGCTGCGCGCCGTTTGAGCGCGAACTCGCCGAGCCCGCCCCTGGCCTGAGCTACATGTCGAAGACGACGACGCCTCGCCGGCTGGGCTCCTGGGTGACCTCTTCGCGGCGTCGGCGCTGCTCTTCGATCCACTCGCGCGGAGGCTGCTGGATGCGCAGGGGCACGCGCCGGTCCTGCTGTTCACGCTGACGTCGCTGCTCTTCCAGTCGC
>CALCXL010000329.1 GCA_937907595.1 uncultured Pseudomonadota bacterium | reverse complement strand
CTGCTCAAGTACCCCTTGCTCGGGGTGCACGTCTTCATCACCCTGCTGGGCCATGTCGGCTTTGCCCTGGCGTTTTGTGGAGCGGGGGCATATCTGTTGCAGAGCCGGTCACTGAAGCGCGGTCGACTCAATCGCTTCCTGCCTGCCCTCGACACCTCGGCGATGGCCGGTGTCCAGGTCATCCACGACGCCGACGGCCTCATGCCGCTGCCGCTGCCGCTCGTCGATGTGCGCACGGAGTGGACGCTTCAGGCCCTCGACGACCCCCACCACTCGGCCGGGCCAGTCGGCCAGTCGATGTTCCTGGACCTGGACGTCGACGGGGCCCTGGAGTGGGTTGTCTCCCCCGACCTGCACACGATCCGCCGTTTCGCGCTGCAGGATGAGGTCCCGGACCTCCTTCGATTCAGCCGCACCCCCTCGGGCGCCACCGAGGCCTTCGAATTCGCCCCCGCGCGCGACTTCATGGACTTCCACAGCGGGCTTTCCGACTTCGACGCCTTCCCCGCCAGCAGCCAGGTGCTCGTCGCCCGCACGGTGCGGGACGGGTTGGGGCGTTCCGAGGTCCGGGAGACATGGGCCTACGACGAGCCCCGCTACGACTACGACGAGCGCATGGCGCTAGGCTTCGCCGAGGTGCGGCACGAGCAGGGCCCGCTGCTCACGGTCAGCGAGTTCGGCAACGACCGCCTGCACACCGGCTTGCTGATGGCGCAGGAGCAGCGCGACACGACGGGCGATCTGTGGCGGCGCGTCGAGTGGACCTGGGACGACGCCGACTTCGTGCTGCCCCCCTGGAACTGGCACTTCGCGCCGGTGCACGAGGAGCGCTTCGCGTGGGAGCCGCGGGCGCCCCAGGTGCTCGAGGCGCCTCACGCGGCCACGCCCTTCCGCTCGCAGACGTGGAGCGTGTACTCGCCCTGGAACGGCGAGGCCGTGTGCGTGCAGGAGGATCTGGAGGGCGACGGGGCGATCGACAGGGCAGAGACCACGACCTTCGACGAGGCGCAGCGGAAGGACGGCTACCCCACTGCGGTCCGTTGGGCGCGAACGCTGACCCCTGCGCCGGGCTCGATGCTCCCGCGGGTCTGCGGCCGGGAGGAGGGCGAGGGCCAGCCGTCGCAGTGGCAGCCCGTGCGGATCGCCGAATACGAGCGCTTGGCCTCGGGGCGCGTGGACAAGGAGGTGCACCGCGACATCGCCGGGGGCAGCCCCGACCGCTGGACCCGGTACCGCTACTACCCCAACGGCGCGCTGCTCTCGACCGATGAGCCGGTCGCGCCGGGCGCTTACCCCACGGCCGGCGCGACGTCGGCCACCCGCTGGCACCTCTACGACCCTGTCGTCGGCCTGCACCCGACTTTGAGCTACGAGCCCTTCGTCGAGGGCACGGCCGGGCCGATCGAGTTCCCCACCGGGTCCCAGGTCTGCGGTCTCACCTACGGGTCCTGCCCCCCCGGCGCGTACGGCCTCCCTGCCGTGCGGACGGAGCCGAGCGGGCGCCAGGTCGAGACGGCCTACGACGCCCTCGGCCGACGTGTGGCCCTCGCCGACGCGCTGACCGCCGATCCCCAGGACGCCGAGCGCTTCGAGTACGAGCGGTTCAAGCCGTCGCACCCCCTGGACGATCCCGCGTCGATCGGCACCGCCGGCGTGCTGAGGCACTTCCAGCCCATCGGCCGGGCGGGGGCCCCGGCGCAGACCCTGGACGTGCAGTTCGTGGACGGGCTCAGGCGCCGGGTCGCGCGGCGGGAGGCCTGGGTCTCGGAGGACGGCACGCCGGGGCAGCGGGTCTCGGGGCAGGTGGAGTTCGACGCGCAGGGGCGGATCTCAACCTCGTGGGGCGCGTGCTTCGACGCCGACGTCTTCGTGGACGGGAGCTACGGCGCCTTGAGCGAGCTGTGGGACTGCGACGCGCCCTCCGACCCGACGTCCTTCGGCTTCGACCCCCTCGGGCGGATCACGAACACCACCCGCCCGGACGGGACCTGGAACCGCACGGGCTATTTCGTCGCGGCTGGGGTGGGGCAGGGGGAGGTGCAGCGCCTCGATCACGCCCCCAGCGGCACGCACCGGCGCACCGAGTCCCTCGCCGGGCCGCGGTTGGATCTCGCCTGGCGCTTCGACGCCGAGACCCGCTCCTGGGCGGCCCAACCCGGCGACGTCCCCCTGCTCCCGCTCGTCGGCCCGCGGGTGCTGGAGGTCCGCAAGGAGAAGGACGCGCTCGGCCGGACCACATCCGTCGGACGGACGGGCCAGGACCCGGGGATCGATCAGACGCTCATCGTCTGGGACGGCTTCGACCGCCCGCAGTCCTACGACGACCCGGACCGAGGGCGGTGGGAGTTCGGGTACGACGAGGCGGGCAACGTCGCCCGCAAGGAGCTGTGGGACCGGCTCGGGATGCAGCAGCAGGAGCGGTGGGACACGTCCTTCGACGCTCATGGTCGCCCCACGCGGGAGCTGTGGAACCGCTCGCCGCTGCACCCGCAGGGGGAGGAGAGCTGGTCCTGGGCCTACGACGAGGGGGCCGCGCCCGTGGCCGGCGCGGTCTGCGATCCGGAGTCCAGCCGGGGCCAGAAGACGCGCACATGGCACCGGGTCGACGGGCCGTCCGGCCTGCAGACGGACCTCGAGCAAGCGTGGTGCCACGATCTGCGGGGCCGCCCGGTGCAGGCGCAGCAGACGCTGGACGCGTGGGGTCCGCAGACGACCGGCGTGCTGCATAGCGCCTGGGAGTACTTCCAGGACGGGGAGGTGGCGGTCACCGCGATGCCCCAGGGCACGGGCCTGTCCGCGCCCCCGGAGTGGGTCGAGCTGGTGCGGAACGAGGCCGGGCAGCGGGTGGCGCTTCGGGGCTTCGACGCCTCGGGCGGGCTGCTGCACTCCTACGTCGACGACGCGCGCTACGACACCCGCGGCCGCTTCACGGAGCTGAGCTTCGGCAACGGGCTGCGGCAGGTCTACGAGTACGCCGACGCGCCGGACGAGGATCAGCGGGTGATCGCGGTCCGTGTGGAGCCGACCAGCCCCGGCGCCCCGCTCTTCGAGCGCTTCTTCGACTGGGACGGCGCCGGCAACCTGCTGGCCTGGCAGGACGAGGACGCGGGCTGGACCGACACGGCGGCGGGGGAGGGGCTGCCCGAGCGGGTGACGTGCCGCTACGACGGGATCGACGCGCTGCTGGGCTGCGATGTTGAACGCAAGTTCAAGGGGAAAGGCGAGCCGCCCGTGTTCACCTGGCGTTGGGACCAGGACGCGCTCGGCAACCTGCTGCGCGAGGACCACCACCTCCCTGGCGGGGACCGCGCCGCTCGGCAGTTCGTGGCGGGCGATCGGCAGCT
>CALCXL010000328.1 GCA_937907595.1 uncultured Pseudomonadota bacterium | reverse complement strand
GCAGCTGGTCCTGCTGGCGATCGATCCCACCGACGGCCCCCGCGACGTGGCCGAGGGCTACTCCGAGGGGGCCGACGCTCCCTACGTCCCCCTGCCCTCCTGCTGGGCCTCGGCGTGGCTTCCCCGCCCCGAGGGAGGCGTCCTGCTGGGCTGCGAGAACACCGGCCAGGCGCACCTGCTGGACACCCGCGTCCGGCGCGTCACCGGGACGATCGAGCTGGGCTCGCGCCTGGAGGCCGGATCCTTCAACGACGCCGGCGATCGCCTCTACGGAGTCGCGCTCTGGGACGACGCGCGGGTCCGGTCCTGGCGCTGGCCCTCGGGAGAGGTCGCCGCCGAGCGGCTGGTGGGCCCCTTCAACTGGTCGGCGCTGCACGTGCCCGCCGACGGGCGGGTGTGGGTGTCCCGCTTCCTGGAGGGCAGCGTCTTGCGGCTCGACGCCCAGGACCTGCGAGGGACCGCGGCCATGCGGCTGTCCTTCGGCGTGCGCGCCCTGCACCACGACCCCGCCACGGACCTGGTCTGGGCGGCGGCCGCCTACAGCGGCAGGCTCTGGGCGGTCGACGCGCGGGATCCCCGGCGTCGCCGATCCCTGGCGCTGTGCGGCCAGACCCGGGATCTGGCCACGGACGATCGTGGCCGCCTGCTGGTGGGCACGGACTGCGGGCTGTTCAGGGTGGACCCGACCGTGGCCTTCGCCGACTGGGGGCTGGACGATCGGGGCTGAGGCAGCCGCCGCCGGCACCCGACGCGGTCAGCGCTGCTCGCCCCGGGAGTACCGGTACGACGCCGATCGGAACACGATCACGTCGCCGTCTTCCAGCCGCCGCAGCCGCGTCACCGTCTCGCCCCCCAGGGCCACGGGGTTCCAGAAGGGTGCCTCGGGCACCACGCACCAGCCACCAGCCTGCCGGACCAGCTGCGCCGCCAGCTTGCCGAAGAACCAGCGCCGCCCCGGCAAGCGGATGGCGCATCCGTCGACGTGGCCGATGCTGACCGGGCCATCGCCCAGCGTCACCACCACCTCCGGGTCGCTGCCCTCCAGGACGACGTGCGGGCCCTGCTTCTGGGCCATCTCCCGCAAAAGGCGCTCGATCTCGTCCTTGCTGGCCACCGCGGTGCGCTCGCCGCCCACGTGCAGCCCGCCCATCGGGGGCGGGCGTGGGGGTGGGTCCTGCCGGCGGGCCTCCCGCACCTCAGCCAGGTCCTCCACGGCCCCGAAGTGGTCGTCACCAAGCTCCTCGATGACGCTGTCGTCGCTGAGCTGCGCAGCGCTCGGAGCCGCCACGGGGCGCAGGCTGCGCGAGGTGGCCATGCCGAAGTCGTAGCGCAGCGTGTCCGGGCCCAGCACGACGTGGTCGCCGGGGCGCAGGGGGTGGACGTCGATCTTGTAACCGTTGACGAAGGTGCCGTTGGCGCCGCCCAGATCCTCCAGCACGTGGCCGTCGCCCCGCTCACGCACCACGGCGTGCTGCCGGCTGACCATCGAGTTGTCGTCCAGGCGGATGTGGGCGCTGCGGCCCCGCCCGATGATGACGTCGGGCAGGTCCAGGCGGAACTCGTCGACCTTGACCCCATCCCTCAACAGCGTGAGCTGACGCACAGCGCCCTCCTACCAGCCAGGCCAGGCCCCCAGGGGGCCCATGTACAGGTGGTTGCGGACGTCGTCCCCTTCGGCGTCGCCCACCGCCACGACGGCGATCCAGGGGACCATCTTGCCCGACGCGTCTGCGTATCCGGAGACCGAGATCTCCTGGTTGAACCGGGTGCCCAGGTCGAGGGCCTCGGAGACCCCCGTCCGGCGGTTGACCCGGCGGATCGGGTTGCCGCCGGCGGCGTCGGCCAGGACGTAATAGACCCAGGTGCCCTCGGGGCCCAGGGCGGGCGAGGGCGCCAGACCGGGCGGCAGGAACGCGCCCGGGGCCAGGACCGAGACCTTGCCATCGACCAGCTGAAGCAGCACGTGGCTGCTCCCCCCATCGGGCATCCCCGCCGGCACCCGGGCGTACATCACCTTCGCGCTCTCGCCCTGCACCGAGGCCACGGACAGCAGCTCGTAGTTGCTCAGGCCGGGGGCGGTGGGCCCCTCCTGGGCCGACACATCCTCCAGCTCGGCGTGGCCCAGGCGGGTGCCCTCCTGGCTGGTGCGCACGTAGGTGATCTCCCCGCTGCGGCGGTCCACGCTCAGGGAGTTCTCCACCTCGTGCTGGCTGCGCGTAAGGCGACGGCGCTCCTCGATGAAGCCCTGCCCGCTCATGCGGTGCAGGTCCAGGCCGCCCTCGTCCTCCATCGTCACGAACAGGTGCCCGCGGCCCGAATCAGTGGCCACCTCCAGCACCCGGCCGGGCAGGCCGGTGACCTCCCGCGGCACGCCGTCGAAGTAGTGCAGGCTGCTCTTGCCCCCGACGGCGCGCACGAAGAAGAGGCTCCCCTCGTCCCACCAGGCCGCCCCGGTGTCGGCCCGCTCGGCGCCGGCCCCCAGGGACTCCAGGCGGCCCGAGCGCGCGCCGGGAACCGACGTGGCCTTCGTCTCCCCGCCCTCCACGCGGACGATCCGCAGCAGGGTGGTCTTGTCCCGGTCGGTCATCTCGTGCACCAGGCGGGGCGCAGTCGAGGGGGCCCAGACGGGGCTCTGCACCTGCTTGCCCACCATCTCCGGAACGTCCGAGACCACGCGGAGCTGGGCCTGGACCTCCGCCGCCTGCGCGGGGTGGGAGAGCAACAGCGCTGCGAGCAGTGCGAGGTTCATGGGGTCACGCCTTCCTTGCGGTAGGACAGCCGGAAGGTCTGACCGGCCTCGAGGGTGTGCACGATGCTGCCGACCTTGTACCGGCCGGGGAAGATCCAGAAGCCTGCGCCGCCGGACGAGGATCGCAGGATGCGGCCCTGGGCCACGTCCTCCAGCTGACGGAGGGTGGCGTCGTCGACCACGGCCCCGGCGTAGCGGATGGGCGGCCGCTCGCGCTCGTCTTCGAAGACCTCCAGCCAGACGTACCGCTCGGAGAAGATCCGGAGCTGCGCCTCCCACTTGGTGGCGGCCTCACCGTCGCCATCGTGCACGGCCAGCTGCAGGGCGGCCTTCGCGGCGCGCCAGGAGCCGTTGAGGTCACCCAACTCCTCACTGACCCGCCCGGCGACGTCCAGGTAGTCCTGGCTCTCCCAGGCGGCGTCGCAGCCCGACAGCGCCTCCACGTAGAGGCGAGCCTCCTGGGGCTTGCCCTTCTCCAGCCGCTTGCGCGCGGTGGCCAGGTCCCCGCCCAGGTCGCGGAAACAGTCCCCGCCCCCGGACCCGCCGGTGCCGCCGCTCTTGGGGCAACCCACCAACAGCATCAGGACGAGCAGGGGGACGAATCGGGATGCTTCAGGCCGCATGGAGCCTCCCCTCTCGCAGGATCAGCCGCCGGTCGGCGTACCGGCGCGCCAGCATCGCGTTGTGCGTGATCACCAGCATGCCCATGCCCGTGCGATCGACGACGTGCCGCAGCTCACCGACGATGTCGTGCTGCGAGACCGGATCCAGCCCGGAGTCTGGCTCGTCGACGAAGGCGAAGCGGGCGTCGCTGAGCAGCAGGCGAGCCACCCCGGACTTGCGCTGCTCGCCGCCGCTGAGGAAGCGCGGACGACGGTGCAGTAGCGCCGCGATGCCCAGCAGCTCCGCCACCTCCTGCACGCGAACGCGGGCGTCGTCGCGGGACAAACGCCGCACGTGCCGGGCGGTCTCCACCAGGGACTCCTCCACGCTGCAGAAGGGAGGGAGGATGGCGCCCGTGTGCTGCAGGAGCCCCTGGAAGCCCGCGCGCAGCGGCTGCAGGCGACGCCCGGACAGCGCCGTCACGTCGGTGTCTCCCCAATGGACCCGCCCCGGCGAGGGCACCGCGCGCAGGCGCAGCAGCAGGCTTCCCAGCACGCTCTTGCCGATGCCGCTGGGCCCTGAGACCGCCACCATCTCGCCCGGATCGATGGAGATCGCGGCGTCCTGCAGCACCAGCTGAGCCGGCGCATCGCCCCGGGGGGGACGCGTCCAGCTGAGGCCTTCGCCGCGCAGGATGGCGGTCATGCCTCCCCCACGCTGGGCCCGTCGGCGACCGCGTCCAGGAAGGGCTGGAACGCGCCGGAGGCGGTCGAGATGTCGTCCGTTTGGGCCACGATGGCGCCGTCGTCCACGAGCAGGGCCTCCCCCCCGAGGCGGGCGCAGAGCTCCAGGTCGTGGGTGACCAGCAGGACCCCGGCGCCGCTGGCGAGGATGCGCTCGTGCAGGAGCTCCGAGAAGGCCTCACGCGAGTGCGGGTCCAGCCCGGTGGTGGGTTCGTCGATGACCAGGATCTCCGCGCCCCGGGCCATGGCGAGGGCCACCAGGATGCGGCGGATCATGCCCTCGCTCAGCTCCGTGGCCACCGCCGACAGGTTCGCCTCGCCGCCGTCGACGCCCAGCGCCTCCATGCCCTCCACCACGTCGGCCAGCTGCCGCTCCAGGTCCGGCAGGAGGTGGCGCAGGTGGTCGCGCACGGTCCAGCCGGGCACCAGGTTCTCCCGGCCGCCCTGGGGCACAAAGCTCAGGGTGTGGCCACGCAGCGCCTGCAGGCGGGGGATCTGGGCGCCGGCGGGCCAATCGGCCAGATCCACGGACTCGGTGCCGGAGTCGGTGCGGATCTCCACCCGACCCGACGAGCGCACGGGAGGCCCCGGCAGGCGGCCCAGGGCCAGGCGCGCCAGCAGGCTCTTGCCCGCGCCGCTGCGCCCGAGCAGCACCGTGCGTCGGCCCGGCTCGACGACCAGATCCAGACCCCCGCGATCGTGCTCGCGCCCGGGGATCGACAGACGCGGAGACCG
>CALCXL010000327.1 GCA_937907595.1 uncultured Pseudomonadota bacterium | reverse complement strand
CCGCCGCGTCGATGGAATCCCGCAGCTCGGCCGCCTTCTCGAAGTCCAGGTCCTTTGCGTGGCGGTACATCTGCACCCGCATGGACTCGATCTCCTTGCCCAGCTTGTCCGGGCGCAAGTGCCGCAGGTTCTCCGGCAGGGGGTTGGACGTGTCCTCCTTGCCCAGCTCCACGTAGTCGCGCTCGTAGATGGAGGCCAGGATGTCCCGGATCTCCTTCTTGATTGTCTCCGGCGTGATGCCGTGCTCCTTGTTGTAGGCCTCCTGCTTCTCCCGGCGGCGGTTGGTCTCGTCGATGGCCTGCTTCATGGAGCCGGTCATCTTGTCGGCGTAGAGGATCACGCGGCCCTCCACGTTGCGCGCCGCGCGCCCCATGACCTGCAGCAGCGACGTGCGGGAGCGCAGGTAGCCCTCCTTGTCCGCGTCCAGCACGCCCACCAGGGAGACCTCCGGCAGGTCCAGGCCCTCGCGCAGCAGGTTGATGCCCACCAGCACGTCGTACTCGCCCTGGCGCAGCGTCTTGATCAGCTCGATCCGCTCCAGCGCGTCGGTGTCGCTGTGCATGTACTTCACCTTGACCCCGAGCTCGGCGTAGTACTCGGTCAGGTCCTCGGCCATGCGCTTGGTGAGCGTGGTCACCAGGACGCGCTCGTCGCGCTCCACCCGCAGCCGGATCTCCTCCAGCAGATCGTCCACCTGCTTGCCCGCCGGCCGCACCTCGATCTGCGGGTCCACCAGGCCCGTCGGCCGGATCACCTGCTCCACGACGACGCCGCCGCACTTCTCCAGCTCGAACTTTGCGGGGGTGGCCGACACGAACACCGTCTGGCCCACCAGGTCCCAGAACTCCTCAAACTTCAGGGGCCGGTTGTCCATGGCCGAGGGCAGCCGGAAGCCGTGCTCCACCAGGGTCGTCTTGCGGGAGCGGTCGCCGTGGTACATGCCGCCCAGCTGGCCGATCATGGCGTGGCTCTCGTCGATGAAGACCAGCAGGTCCCGCGGGAAGTACTCCACCAGGGTCGGCGCGGGCTCGCCGGGCGCCCGACCGCTGAGGTGCCGGCTGTAGTTCTCGATGCCGGGGCAGCGCCCCATCTCCTGCATGTTCTCCACGTCGAACAGCGTGCGCTGCTCCAGGCGCTGGGCCTCCAGGAGCTTGTCGTCGCGCTTGAGCTCGATGAGGCGCTGGTCCAGCTCCAGCTTGATCGCCTCGATGGCGACCTGCATGCGCTCCTCCTCGGTGACGTAGTGCGACGCGGGGAAGATCGTGGCCTCCTGCACCTCCTCGATCGCCTCGCCGCGCAGGGGATCGACCATCACGATCCGCTCGATCTCGTCGCCCCAGAACTCGATGCGCACCACCTGGTGGTCCTGGTGGATGGGAAAGACCTCCACCACGTCGCCCTTCACCCGGAACGTGCCGCGGTGGAAGTCGACGTTGTTGCGCTCGAACTGCATGTTGACCAGGCGCCGCAGCAGGCGCTGCCGGTCGAACTCCCCGCCGACGGTGATGGTCTCCGCCAACCCCTTGTAGACCTCCGGCGAGCCGATGCCGTAGATGCAGGACACCGACGCGACGATCAGCACGTCCTTGCGCGTCAGCAGCGACTGCGTGGCCCGGTGGCGCAGGCGGTCGATGCGGTCGTTGATCAGGCTGTCCTTCTCGATGTACGTGTCCGACGAGGGGACGTAGGCCTCGGGCTGGTAGTAGTCGTAGTAGGAGACGAAGTACTCGACCGCGTTGTCGGGGAAGAGCTCGCTGAACTCCCCGTAGAGCTGCGCGGCCAGGATCTTGTTGTGGGCCAGCACCAACGTGGGCCGGTTCAGGGTCTGGATGACGTGGGCCATCGTGAAGGTCTTGCCGGTGCCCGTGGCGCCCAGCAGGCACTGGAAGGTCTCCCCCCGCGCCAGCCCGTCGACCAGCTCGGCGATGGCCGCGGGCTGGTCCCCGGCGGGCTGGTACTCGCTGACCAGGGTGAAGTCCATCAGTCCTGCACCCGCTTGTTGGGGTCCTCTTCGGGGGCCAGATCCTGATCGGGGGGCAGGGGGGGCTCGGGGTCCTCGGGCGGGGGCTCCTGCTCCTGGAGCGGGGGCTCCTCCTCCGGTCCACGGCCCACGACGTAGCCGAGCTCGCGCAGCGCCTCCCAATGGGTCGGATCCAGCTCCATGGTGCCGACGTCGCAGAGCCGCCGCGCCGTCATGCCCTGCAGCTCCTGGCGCAGGAGCCCGGCCAGGCCCGCGGCCCGCACGCGCAGGTGCAGATCGTCGTCGGCGAACGCGTCCTCGTCTTCCAGCCGATCGTCGGCCAGGTAGAGCTGCGCCCGGGGCGGGTGGGTGCCGCTGACCACCAGGCGCATGCCGTCCCACTCCACGGACGCCGACCAGGCCTTGTCCCGGTAGAAGGTCTCCGTCACCACCGGGCGCGGCGCCATCGCCTCACCGCGCAGGGTCGGGCCCAGATCGCGGCCTTGCCAGGAGGCGGGGGCGGGGCGGCCGACCGCGGCGGCCAGGGTCGCGGGGACGTCCACCAGGGACACGGGCTCGCTGCGGTGGCCGGGCTGGAAGGGCGCGCCACGGGGCGGCTTGATCACCAGGGGCACCCAGACCACCTCGGGGTGCAGGGCGTTGCCGTGGCCCACGTCGCCGTGCTCCCCGAACTCCTCACCGTGGTCGCCGGTGATGACCACCCAGCTGTTGTCCCAGAGCCCGTCCTTCTCCAGCCGCTCCTGCAGGCGGGCCATGGCGCGGTCGGTCTCCAGCAGCTCGGCGTCGTAATAGTCCAGGTAGTCCTGCAGATCGAGGCTGGGCTTGTAGGCCTTGATCTCCTCCTCGTGCACGTGGGACGGCACCGGCGGCACGTAGTGGCAGGTGGCGACCTCCATCGCCTCCATGCGGATCGCCTTGCCCTCGCCCCGACCGCGGTGGCCCTGGGGCACGGCGCGCACCTCCGCCAGCACCGACTCCTCGGGGTCGTAGGGGCAGTGGGGGTCAAAGAAGTGGGCGTGGAGGAAGAAGGGCTCGGGGCCCACGCCGTCCAGGAAGTAGCTGCTGTACTCCAGCACCGACTCCGCAACGGCCAGGCCGCCGGCCCAGAAGAACTCGAAGCCCTGGCGGTAGCCGGCCTCGGGCGGCTCGAAGTAGGTGTTGACCCCCGCGAAGCCCGTGCGCCAGCCGCCCGCGTACAGGACCTCGGCCAGGGTGTCGGCCTCCTCGCACAGGGGGGTGTCCGGCTTGACGGCGCCGTGGGAGCGCGGGGGCACGCCCGCGGCCAGGGAGACCATCGTGGGCCAGGTCCACGGGGCCGGGGCGCTGGCGCGATCGAAGACCACCGCCTGCTCCGCGAGAGCGTCCAGCCAGGGCGACGTCTTGCGATCGCTGCCGTAGAGGCTCAGCCGATCGGCTCGCCAGGTGTCCACGGTGATCATGATCACGTTGGGCGCACCCTCGGGCGGCCCGTCGGCCGGGGGCTCGGCGCCGGTCAGCACCGGCGAGCGCAGCGGGATGCTGGGATGGGGCAGCGGCTGCCAGATCTCCCGCACGTCCAGGGGCTTCGCGACGGCGGCGCCCGCGATCAGCAGGCCGAAGAGAATGAGGAGGCGACGCATGCGGCGTTCGTTCTAGCAGCCTGCGGCGGGGATCGAGCGAAGCGGGGACAGGGCGATCCGCCCGGAGCCGGCCCCTACCAGCGCAGCAGCGAGGCGCCCCAGGTGTACCCGGCGCCGAAGGTGGCGAAGACCACGTAGTCGCCGCGCTGCACGCGCCCCTGCTCCAGGGCCAGATCCAATGCGGTGGGCAACGTGGCCGCCGTGGTGTTGGCCCAGTGCTCCAGGGTCAACATCACGCGCTCCATGGGGATCTTGAAGCGCTTGCTGCAGGCCAGGATGATCCGCTGGTTGGCCTGGTGGGGGATGAACAGGCCGATGTCGTCGCTGGTCAGCCCGTTGCGGGCCAGCAGCTCCTCGATCACCTCGCCCATGCGCTTGACGGCGTGCTTGAACACCGTGCGGCCGTCCTGGTGCACGAAGTGCAGCCCCTGGGCGACGGTCTCCGCGCTGGCCGGTCGTCGGCTGCCCCCCGCGGGCATCTTCAGGGACTCCCCGCCGGACCCGTCGACGTGCATGACGAAGTCCAGGAGCTCCCCGCCGGGCGCGTCGTCGTCCGCCGCCTCCACCAGGAAGCAGCCGGCGCCGTCGCCGAAGATGATGCAGGTCTGCCGGTCCGTGAAGTCCAGGATGGAGCTCATGGTGTCCGATCCCACCACCAGCAGCCGCCGGGCCATGCCCGACTTCACCAGGCTGGCCGCTTGCGCCAGGGTGAACAGGAAGCCCGAGCAGGCCGCGCTGGTGTCCCAGCCGAACGCGCCGCGGGCGCCCAGGGAGTCCTGGACCAGACAGGCGGTGGAGGGAAAGGAGTGGTCCGGCGTGACCGTGGCGATCAGGATGCCGTCGACGTCCGAGGGCTCGAGCCCCGCCCGCTCCAGGCACTGGCGCGCGGCGTGGGTGGCCATGGCGGCCGTGGCCTCACCCGCGTCCCGATCGACGTAGTAGCGGCTGCGGATGCCGGTGCGGGAGACGATCCAGTCCTCGGTCGTCTCCAACCCCAGGTCGTCGTAGAAGTGGGAGTTGAGGACCTTGCGGCCGGGGAAGTAGCGACCGGTGGAGGAGACGACAGCGCGGATTGTCACGCGCCGCTCCCCCAGGTCTCAGGGGAGTTCGACGCAGAACCCACGGTCGGCGTTCTCCTGGTACTGGTTGGCGAGGTCCGTGCAATTGGACTCGACGACGTCGTTCCCGGCGGCGAGCTGGCTGGCGAAGTCGACCTTGCAGGTCTCCACGTACTCCGCCTTCTCCGACACGTTCCAGACAGTCCAGCCGCCGCGGTCGTTGGCGGCTTGCCAATCGCCCTGGCTGCCGTTCTCCAGGCAGAATTCGATGTAGTTGGCCGAGGCGTCGCAGTAGGCGTCGCAGGGGGCGGCGCAGCCGGCGAGGGCCAGGATCGTCACGGCGAGGGCGACGAGGCGCAGGATGCGGGTCATGGGACAGTCTCCACCACCCGGCCGCGGGGCCCGGTGGTTGCAAGGTGCGGCACCATATAGAATCGATGGGGCGGGATCCAGAGCGCAAGTCCGGATCGTGATCGCGCCTGGGGGGGCGCGGGGGAGGGTCAGCACATGCGCACGTTGCCGCCGGGCGTCGACCTGGGAAGCCGCAAGATGCCGGCGCTCCGGGAGGGCGGGCCCGGGCTGAACCTGCAGTTCCAGATCGGGCTGGGCGTCTTGCTCGTGGTGCTGCTCGCCGCGGGAGCGCTCAGCGGCACGGCGCTGCTCAACCTGCTGGTGGAGCGGGCCGTGGGGGTGCTGCAGGCCCAAGGGCTGGTCGCGGAGCCCCACACCCTGCGGGAGGGCATTCGCGGCGACCTGCGCGGGACCCGGGTGACGCTGATCGGCGCCCTGTCGCTCCTGACGCTGTCGGGCTTCGCCATCACCGTGTTCTTCATGCACGCGCGGGTGACCAGGCCGCTGCGGTCGATCATCGGCGAGGTCACCGCCCTGGCCGGGGGGCGGTTCGAGCGGCGGCTGGATGCGTCGCGCAGCGACGAGATCGGCCAGCTGGCCACCCAGATCAACTTCCTGGCCGAGGAGCTGCGGGGCTTCCGGGACCGGGTGGCGCAGCACTCCAGCAACCTGGAGCAGGGGGTGGAGGAGCGCACCACGGCCCTGGCCCAGCGCAACCTGGAGCTGAACCGCGCGTACCGCGAGAAGGAGGTGGCCTTCGACGAGCTGAAGTCCACGCAGATGCAGCTGATCCAGCAGGAGCGCATGGCCACCCTGGGGCAGCTCCTGGCCGGCATCGCGCACGAGATCAACAACCCGGTCAACTACATGGTCAACGCCATCGGCCCCCTGCAGACCAACGTCGGCCGCATCGACGAGCTCCTGCGCGAGCACGAGGACGCCCTGATGATGGCCCAGGACGAGGAGGACAGCCTGTCGCCCCGCCCGGACCTGGCCCGGCTCATGGCCGACATCCAGCAGTCCGTGGACCTGATCCGGGCCGGCGCCGACCGCACCGCGCGCATCGTGCAGAACCTGCGCAGCTTCAGCCGGACGGGCGAGGGCGAGGTGAGTCAGATGGACCTGCAGGAGGGGCTGGAGGTCACGCTGTCGTTGCTCAACCACCTGATCCGGGGGCGCATCGAGGTGGTGCGGGACATCGCCGACGTCGGCACGGTCGAGTGCGTGCAGGGGGAGATCAACCAGGTCTTCATGAACCTGCTCAGCAACGCCGCCCAGTCCATCGACGGAACCGGCACCATCTGGCTGCGCATGCACGCCGTCGACGAGGGGGTGGAGATCGCCATCCAGGACTCGGGCTGCGGCATCCCAGCGGAGAACCTGTCCCGCGTGTTCGAGCCCTTCTTCACCACCAAGGAGTCCCCCATGGGCACCGGCCTGGGCCTGAGCATCAGCAACAACCTGGTCTCGAAGCACGGCGGTGAGATCAGCGTGGCCAGCGTGGAGGGCAGGGGCACGGAGTTCGTGGTGTGGCTCCCGCGCAGCCAGGAGGTCGACGGGTCGATCGGCTGACCCGCGGCACCCAACCGCCTCCGGTACACTCCCGCTATGCGCCTGCACCTCTTTCCGTGGCTGCTCTGCCTGGCCCTCGTCGGCTGCGACGATGGCTGGACCACCGTGGACCCCGACGACGACGACGCCACCGCGAACGACGACGACACCGCACCCGACGACGACGACACGGTGGACGACGACGACGACCAGGACGACGACGA
>CALCXL010000326.1 GCA_937907595.1 uncultured Pseudomonadota bacterium | reverse complement strand
CTGGCCCTGGTCAAGCGCATCGTGCAGCGCCACAAGGGGGAGGTCTGGCTCGAGGGCCGACCCGGCGAGGGGACCACCGTCTCCTTCCGCCTGCCCCTGCCCGCCGCCGCCCACTCCGAGGAGACCCCGTGATCGTTCGAGCCCTCAACATCCTCCTGGTCGACGACAGCCCGTCGGACCGCGCCCTGGTCGAGCTTGCGCTGGGCCAGATCAAGCTGCTCAACCACCTGCAGATGGCCGAAGACGGGGAGGAGGCCCTGGCGCTGCTCCGCGAGCCGGGCAACGAGCGCCCCGACCTGATCCTGCTGGACCTCAACATGCCCGGCATGGACGGGCGCGAGTTCCTGCGGGTGGTCAAGGCCGACGACGACCTCTGCACCATCCCCGTGGTGATCCTCACGTCCAGCGTGGCCGACGACGACGTGGCCGGCTCCTACCGCAACCACTGCGCCGGCTACGTGCGCAAGCCGGTGGACCTGGACGGCCTGGTGCGGGTGGTGCAGGGGATCAGCGACTACTGGTTTGCGATCGTCGTGCCTCCGTAGGGGGCGCCCCGGCCGGTGGCTTCCGCTGCTTCGACGGGATTCAGCGGCAGACCCGCTCAGTCTGCGTGCCCTCTGCCAGCGCCCAAGCCTCCGGATCGGCGCTGATCCGCGTCGCGATCCAGCCGCCGCCGGGCGCGTCGACCACGCGGCGGTCGCCGACGACCACCCCCAGCCAGGGCCGGGCGTCCTGAGGGATCCACACCTCCACCCGGGTGGCCAGGGCCTCCCGCTCGGCGCGCAGGGCCTCGCCCGCCGGCCGCTCGCGGTCCAGATCCTTCTGCCGGGTCAGGAGCGCCGCCACCCGGCAGATCCCGGTCCCCGGCTCCTTCTCCCGAAGCTCGAAGCGCAGCAGGGGGGGATGATCGGGCCGCAGCAGGAAGCCGAAGCCCCGCACGAAGCGCCCGGGAAGCCCCAGGTGCACGCGCCCCGCCGCCTCCAGGTCCCAGGCCCCCGGCAGCGCCTGCGCCAGGCGCACGATGGAGCCCGCCAGGGCGTCGCCCTCCCAGGTGTCCAGGACCATCGCTCCGCGGCCCAGGGGGCCCTCCTCCACCAGGATCTTGGCGGTGCCCTCGGGGGCGTCGGGGGGAAGGGCGTCGGGCCGATCGACGAAGGCGGCGAAGGGTTCGGGCAGCGGCTGCAGCGCCGCCAGGCTGGCGCGCAGGTGGCGAAGGGGCCAGGAACTCACGGGATCCTCCAGGCGGCGCAGTAGAGATCGGCGCTGCGTCCATCGTCTTCGAAGGCCGTGGCGGTGGGCACGACGGCGACGCCCTCCCGGCCGAGCTCCCGGGCCACGGCGTCGATGGCCTCGAAGGTGTCCGTCCGGCCGGCGGCGGCGAAGAGCCCGCGCACCTCCTTCCAGGCGATGGACCACAGGCGGGGCTGCTCGAAGGCGATGTGGGCGGGGTTGTAGATCTTGTTGATGGCGTAGCGCGGGGGGGCGCCGGGGTCCATGCGCAGCGTCAGGTAGTAGTAGCCCGGCATGGGGCACAGCGCGGCGAAGCGGTCGGCGAGGTCCTCGGCGGGAGAGCCGGCGGCGGCTAGCGCCGCGGTGGAGCCGGCCAGGTAGGCCTTGGCCGACGCTTCGGTGCCCCGGAACTGCAGGGTGACCACGCCGATCCGGCGATCATGTGAGATCCAGGCGGGGATCCGGCAACCCAGGGGCTCCAGCAGGCCGGTCAGCTCCCCCGCGCTGGCCACCCCCGCGCCCCAACGATCCTCCTGCAGGTAGAGCTTGAGGCGCGGCGGCCGATCCGCCGCGTCAAAGCCCGCGGCCACCGTCAGCACCGGGTCCGCGTCGGCCAACGCCGCCTGCAGGGGGAGCAGCCGGTCTAATGGCGCCCCCCAGGCCGCCGCCACGGGCTCCAGGGCCGCGCGCAGGGCCTCGGGCTCGTAGCGATCGTTGATGGTGACGCCCCAGGCTGTGCCGGCCTCCCCCGAGGCCAGGTAGGCGTCGTACTTGAGGGCGTTCCGGCGGGGCGGCACGGCCTCAGGCAGGGCGGCGGGCCGATCGAGCAGGGCGCGCAGGCGGGGGAGCTCGGGGTGGCCTCCGGCCAGGGCGGCGAAGCGCTCCACCAGGGCCAGGGTGCCGTCGAGGTGGGCGCGCGGCGAGGGCGTGGCCCGGGGGATCACGCGCCGTGCCGCCGCTCGATCCCGGCGAAGCGCTGCAGCTCCTCTTGCAGCCGCTCGGGGCCGAAGGCGGGCCACAGGTCCTCGGGAAAGGCCAACTGCGCCTCGGCGATGCGCCACAGCAGGAAGCCTGCGCTGAGGTGGGGCTCGCCGCCGGTGCGCACCAGCAGGTCGACGGGGGGCAGGTCCCCGGTCCACAGGGCGCGCCCGAAGTCGGCGGGGTCGATGGGGCCCGCCCCGCCCAGGCGCTCGGCCCCGTCCAGCAGCTCCTCGCGCCCGTCGTAGCCCATGAGCAGCACCAGCCGACGCGGGCCCGATCCGGCGGCCTCTCGGGCAGCCCGCACCCCCGGGGTGATCTGGGGGCAGAGCTCCGGCCAGCGACCGATCGCGTCGAAGCGGCAGCCCCAGCGGGCCACGAGGGCGGCGCCGGGGCCCAGGAGCCAGCGGTTGAGCACGTCGGCGATGGCGGCGATCTCCGACGGCGCGCGACGGGTCAGGTTGGCCGGCGAGCCCCACCAGAAGGTGAAGACCTGGACCCCCGCCTCGAACGCGGCCTGGGCTACGGCCCCCACGTTGGCGATGCCGGCGGCGTGCCCTTCGCCCGGACCCTGGCCGCGCGCCCGGGCCCAGCGGCGGTTGCCGTCGGGCACGATGGCCAGGTGGTGGGGCGCGCCGGGCAGGGGGTCGGACATCGAGGCAGCCTACCAGCGGGGTGGGGCGGGGGACCGTCGCCGCCC
>CALCXL010000325.1 GCA_937907595.1 uncultured Pseudomonadota bacterium | reverse complement strand
GGCCCAGGGCCGCCCCGCAGGCGCTCGTCGCCCACCCTTGGCCGGCCGATCGCTCCACCGCCGCCAGCAGGTTCTCGCGGTCCCGCCCCAGCTCCGCCAGGCGCGCCGCCGCGTCGGGCCCGTGCAAGGGGTCGGATCCGTCGCCGCCCACCACCCCCGCGAACCACGCGGCGTGCCGCTCCTGGGCCTCCAGGCGGCCCGCCGGATCCAGCTTCTCGTCGGCGTAGGCCCGGATCGACGTCAGCAGCTCGTAGCGCGGCTCCTGATCGTCGGCGTGCACTACCCGCCGCAGCAGGGACTGGTCCATGAGGAGCTCGACCGCGTCCATGGGCCACAGGGAGTCGCCCAACTCCAGCACGCCCTCGGCCGCCTCCAGGGTGAAGCTGCCGGCGAAGACCGAGCACTGGGCCAGGGCCTGCTGGCCGGCAGGCTCCAGGAGCTCCCAGGAGCCGTCGATGGCGCCGCGCAGCGTGGCCTGCCGGTCGCTGACGTCGCGCCGGGACCCGCGCAGCAGGTCGAAGCGGCGCTCCAGACGCTGCCGGATCGCGCGGGGCGGCAGCATGCGAACCCGGGCGGCGGCCAGCTCCAGGGCCAGGGGCAGGCCGTCCAGCTCCCGGACGATCGCCTCCACGTCGGGGCGCAGGGCGTCGGTCAGCTCGAAGCCGGGCCGCACCTGCCGGGCGCGGTCCACGAACAAGCGCAGCCCGTCCTCCAGGGGCAGGGGATCGATGGGCACCAGCTGCTCGCCGGCCAGGTGCAGGGGCGACCGACTCGTCACCAGGACGATCGCGTCGGGGGCCCGCGCCATCCAGGCGGCGACCAGGGCGGCGACGTCGGCCGCGATCTGCTCGGCGTTGTCCACGATGAGCAGCACGCGACCGCGACCGCGCAGGGCGTTGCCCAGCTGCTCCTCGGGGTCCCCGGCGGCGAGGGGCACGTCCAGCGCGCCGGCCACCGCAGCCACCGCCGCGTCCCGGCTGCTCGCGTCGCTCAGATCGCAGAACCAGGCTCCTCCGGCCAGCCGGGGCAGCAGCTCCGCCCCCACCCGCTGGGCCAGCGTGGTCTTGCCCGTGCCGCCGGGCCCCAGCAGCGTGACCAGCCGTTGTCCGCCCTCCAGCCGCTCGACCAGGGTGGCCACCTCCGCTGCCCGCCCCACGAAGGACGTCGCCGACGGCGCCAGGTTGGTGCGGCGGCGGGCGGCGGTGCGCGGCGGCGGGAACTCCCGCTCGGCCAGGGCGGCGGGGAGGATCTGCCGCAGGTGCTCCGGCGCCTTGAGGCCCTTCAGGCCGTGCTCGCCCAGATCGCGCACCACCAGGTCCGCGCTCCCGGCCTGGCCCGACGTCGTCCAGGCCGCCGCCGACACGAGCACCTGCCCGCCGTGCGCCGCCGACTCGACCCGCGCCGCGCGGTTCACGGTCGGCCCGAAGTAGTCCATGCGCCCGGTGGTGGGATCCGGGCGACAGACCGGCTCCCCCGTGTGCGCGCCCATGCGCACACGCACCCCCCGGAAGCCGCCCTCGACGGCGCACTCGGGCTGACGCAGGGCCTCGTCCCCCCAGTCGGCGTCGTGCAGGCGCTGCTGGGCGTCCAGGCAGAAGGCCACGGCGGCCCGGGCCGACGCGAACGCGATCATGAAGGCGTCGCCCTCCGTCTTGACCTCGTAGCCGTCGTGGGCGGCCAGCGTCTCCCGCATCAGGCGATCGTGCCGCGCCAGCACGGCCTGGAAGCGGTCGCCCAAGCGCTCCCACAGCGCGGTGGAGCCCTGGATGTCCGTGAAGACCAGGGTGACGGTGCCGGTGGGCGGAGCGATCATCGCATCCAGGGTAGTTGGGTTCGGCGAGGCCCGGCGCCGGCGCGGCTCAGATCTGCGATCGGGGCTACGCGATGCCCCGCGCGCCCTCGATGCGGCGGCCCAGGGTGAACGCCAGCCCCACCAACAGCGCGGCGCCCAGGGCCAGCGACGCGGTGGGTGGCATCCCGAACGCGGCCGGCAGGTAACCCACCACCAGGGCCACCACCATGACGGTCACCGCGTAGGGCACCTGCGTGGTGACGTGGTCCATGTGGTCCGATCCCGCGGCCGTGGAGCTGAGGATCGTGGTGTCGGAGATCGGCGAGCAGTGGTCCCCGAAGATCGCCCCGTCGAGCACCGCGCCGATGGTGATGATCACCATGCCCTCGGCGCCCAGCGGCGTGCCCGCGCCCACGGTGGCGGCCAGATCGATGACGATCGGCAGCAGGATGCCCATGGTCGACCAGGACGACCCGGTGGAGAAGCTCACCGCGCAGGCCAGGACGAAGAGCCCCACCGGGAGCAACCAGCCCGGGATCATCGGCGCCAGCGCCGCCATGTAGGTGCGCGTGCCCAGCTCCCCGCAGACCCGGCTGATCGCCCAGGCCATCAGCAGGATCGCCACCGCCACGAACATGGCGCGGGAGCCCGCGATGGCCGCGTGAGCCGCCTCCACCACCGTCAGCCGCCGCAGCGCCGTGGCCAGGGCGAAGGCCACGGTGAGGCCCATCAGCGACGCCATCGCCAGCAGCTGGGTGTTGTTCTCCACCCCGCCCAGCACGGTTCGCAGCCGCGCGGCGTTCCAGGGCTCGCCGAAGAGCGGCGCGCCGGCCAGGCCCTCCTGCAGGAACAGCACCACGATGGCCCCCAGGGTCACGGCCACCGGGATCATGGCCATGCGGGCCTGATGCGGCACGCCCGCCTTGGGCTCGGCGTCCACCGTCTTGTTGGCGCCCATGGGCAGCGAGCCCGGGCGGAACACGGCCCCGGTGCGCAGCGCCCGCCGCTCGGCCCGGAGCATGGGCCCGAAGTCGCGGCCGACCCAGGACATCATCCCGACGAAGAAGAGGGTCAGGATGCAGTAGAAGCGATAGGGCAGCGTGCGCACGAACACCGTGTAGCCCGCGTCGGGCGACAGCCCGATCGTCTCCAGGTGCGGCGCGAACTGGCTGATCTCGAACGCCACCCACGTGGACAGGATGGACAGCCCGGCCACCGGCGCCGCCGTGGAGTCGACGATCCAGGCCAGCTTCTCCCGGGAGACCCGCATGCGATCGGTCAGCGGGCGCATGGACCCGCCGACGATCAGCGTGTTGGCGTAGTCGTCGAAGAAGATCGCCAGGCCCATGCCCCAGGTGGCCATGCGCGTGGCGCGCGCCGATCGCGCCAGGAGCTGGAAGCGCTTGGCCACCCCGGCCATGCCCCCCGCGCGGATCGTGATCGCGACCATCGCCACCAGGGCGAAGACGAAGCCGATGACGCTGAGGTTGAAGCTCTGCACGCCGTCGCCGCCGGGGTCGACGATCGACGTCTTGACGACGTAGACCCAGACCGTGTCCCAGACCGCGCGCACCGGCGACAACCAACCGCCGCCCTCCCGCCAGGCGATCATGGTCGCGCCGATCCACACGCCGCCGAACAGCGGCACGAGCGTCCGCCGCGTGGCGAAGGCCAGGGCGATGGCGAACAGCGGGGGCAGCAGCGTGCTGCGGTCGGCGAGCTCGCCGCCTTCCAGGGCGGCAGGCGCCTCGGGGAGCAGCAGGATCACCATCGGGATCAGCAGCGCGAGGCCGATCCGCAGGGCGCCGGCGCGGGAGGCGGGCTCGTCGCTCACCCGCGGTACATCGCCTTCTTGCCACCCTTCGCGCCGACGTTGGCCTGGCCGGCCATCTTCATCAGCATCTTCTGGCTGGGCTTCTCCAGGTGGAAGTTCCACCAGGCGTCGCCGAACTGCCACATCTGCAGGTCCTGGCCGTTCTGCAGGCGGACCAGGTTGGCGGCGATGGCCTCATTCTTGGGCAGCACGTCCTTGCCCTGCATCAGGGCGGCGCGGGCGGCGTCCCGGTCCTTCAGCTTCGCCTTCAAGTAGGCCTTCAGGCCGTAGAGCATGGGCTCCTTCTTGTTCATGGCGATGGCCTTGTCCAGGACCTCGAAGGCCTGCTCGGGCTTGTGCTTGCGGAACCAGTAGGCCGACAGCATGCCCTTGGCCACCCAGTGCTTGCCCCAGGCCTTCTCCAGCAGCGGCTGCGCCTCATCGAAGTTCTTCTGCATGAAGTGCAGAGAGCCGATCTGGCCGTCCAGCTGCCCCCTCATCAGGAAGACCCACCGCGCGTGCCCGTAGCCCTCCTGCAGCACGCGGATGGCGTTGTCCGTCCGCTGCTGCTCCATCTCCCGGGTCATGCGCTGCATGAGCCCCTCGATCGCCTTGCTGTGCCGGCGCGCGAGCAGGAAATAAGCGAGGCCGAAGACGACCATGGCGGGGAGGATCGCGTAGGAGCCGCGCGTGGGAATGGCGACCGCAGCGAAGGCAGCGGCCGCAGCGGCCAGGGCACAAAGGAAGCTGTACATGGGGGCGGGATGATAGCGCCGGCCGCCGTCGATACAATGCCCCGTGCCCCTCGACCTTGCCCGCATAGAAAAGAAGGCGATCTCCGAGTCCGTCGCAGAGCAGCTGCGGATGGCGATCCTGCGTGGAGAGGTCGCCGTGGGCGAAAGGCTGCCTCCCGAGCGGCAGCTGGCGCCCCGCTTCGGCACCAACCGCAACACGCTGCGGGAGGCGATCCGCTCCCTGGAAGCCCAGGGATTGGTCACGGTGCGGCAGGGCGACGGCGTGCGTGTGGCCGATTTCCGCAACAAGGGCCAGCTCAGCCTGCTGCCGGACATGCTCAAGGTGGCCAGCCGGGCCGAGCGCAACGACATGCTGCGCGACCTCCTCTGGATGCGTCGGCGCATGGCGGTGGAGGTGGCCCGCATGGCCGCCGAGCGGGCGACGGAGGAGTCGGTGGCCGAGCTCCACCGCCTGCTGGCCAAACAGCGCAGCCACGAGGGCGACCTGCTGCTGATGCTGCAGACCGACCTGGAGCTCTACCGCGCCATGGTGGGCTCCGCCTTCAGCGTCATCGCCCGCCTGCTGTTCCGCACCATGGCGGAGCTCAGCCGCGCCTGCCTGGAGCAGGTCCCGGCCTTCGTCTTCGTCCACCCGGACTACATGGTGAACATGACGGCGGTGGTCACCGCGATCGCCGAAGGCCAGGCCAGCGTCGCCGCCGACCGCCTGGACTCCATGCTCGAGACCACCGACCGCACCCTGTTGGCGCGGCTGGAGGCCTTCCCGGAGATG
>CALCXL010000324.1 GCA_937907595.1 uncultured Pseudomonadota bacterium | reverse complement strand
GACTGTGCACGGCAGAAAACGTGAAGATTCTAGCGTTCGGCACGCTGGCCGGCGGCTTTCTTACTGATCGCTGGCTCGACAAGCCCGAGCCGGATATGGCGAGCCTCGCGACTCACGCGCCGAGGGCGCTCCCCACCATGTCCGCGACGCGGGCGTAGGTCTCTTCCACCTTGCCCAGGTCCTTGCGGAAGCGATCCTTGTCCATCTTCTCGCCGGTCTTGGCGTCCCAGAGGCGGCAACCGTCCGGCGTGATCTCGTCCGCGAGGACCAGATCGCCGTCGGCCGTGTAGCCGAACTCCAACTTGAAATCGACGAGCGAGATGCCCAGCTCGGCGAAGAAGCTCTTGAGCAGATCGTTGACCTTCAAGGAGTAGGCGCCGCCCTCGTCCAGGGCCTCGGCCGTGGCCATGCCGAGGATGAGGATCGCCTCGCGGCCGATGAGCGGGTCGCCCAGATCGTCGTCCTTGACGAAGAACTCCAGCATGGGGCGGGCCAGGTCCGGCCCGTCCTCCAGACCGTAGCGGCGGGCCAGGGAGCCGGCGATCCGGTTCCGCACCACGTACTCGATGGGCACGATCTGCAGGCGGCGGACGAGCTGCTCACGCTCGTTGAGGTTCTGCACCACGTGGTTGGGCACGCCGGCCTTCTTCAGCATGTCGAACAGCGCGCTGCTGATCCGGCAGTTGAAGACGCCCTTGTCGACGATGGTGCCCTTCTTCTCGCCGTTGAAGGCGGTGGCGTCGTCCTTGTAGTGGATGATCAGCAGGTCCGGGTCGTCCGTCTCGTAGACGATCTTGGACTTGCCCTCGTTGAGGATGTTGGTCTTGGTCGGCATGGCTCAGGCTCCGAAGACGCGGGCGAAGACGACCCCGACGTTCCTGATGAACGCAGACTCGTCGAAGACGGATTCGATCCGGGCGGGGGTGAGGCGTGAGCTGACGTCGGGGTCCGCGCTCACGAGCGTGCGCAGGTCCCCCTTCCCTGCCCAGACCTCCATGGCGTTGCGCTGGATGATCGCGTAGGCGTCCTCCCGGGAGAGGCCCTCCTCCACCAGCGACAGCATCAGGCGCTGGGAGAAGTGGATGCCGCCGAGCATGTCCAGGTTGCGGCGCATGTTCTCGGGGTAGACCACCAGGCCTTCCACCACCCCGCGCAGCCGGCCCAGGGCGAAGTGCAGGGTCACGGTGGCGTCGGGTCCGATCATGCGCTCGACGCTGCTGTGGCTGATGTCCCGCTCGTGCCAGAGGGCCACGTTCTCCATGGCCGGCAAGCAGTAGCCGCGCACCAAGCGGCAGAGCCCCGTGAGGTTCTCCGTCAGGATGGGGTTGCGCTTGTGGGGCATGGCCGAGCTGCCCTTCTGCCCCTTGCTGAAGCGCTCCTCCACCTCCCGCACCTCCGTGCGCTGCAGGTGCCGGATCTCCACCGCCACCCGCTCCATGCTGCTGGCGATGAGGGCCATGGCCGTGAAGAAGGCCGCGTGGCGATCGCGCGGGATCACCTGGGTGCAGACGGGCACGGGGGTCAGTCCCATGCGCTCGCAGACGTACTCCTCGATGCGGGGATCGATGAAGGCGTAGGTGCCGACCGCGCCGGAGATCATGCCGACGGACATGTCCTCGATCGCCGCGAGCAGCCGCTCACGGCCCCGCGTGAGCTCGTCGAAGAAGCCGGCCAGCTTCCAGCCGAAGGTGGTGGGCTCGGCGTGGATGCCGTGGCTGCGGCCGATGCACAGGGTGTCCC
>CALCXL010000323.1 GCA_937907595.1 uncultured Pseudomonadota bacterium | reverse complement strand
GTCCTTGCGGTGCACCTTCCACTCGTACAGCGCCTCGAAGAGCTCCTCCGGCTTCGCGTCGGCGCGCTGGATCGCCTTGTCCAACGCCTCCTCGATGGGGCGGTGCTCCGCTGTGAAGTCGTTGAGCATGGTCTGCCCGTCGATGTACTTGCAGAGGTAGTAGAAGATCAGGATGCGCAGCAGCGTGGCGTCCGGGTGGTACACGCCGTCGAAGAAGGGAGAGTCCACCGTCTGCAGGTGCGCCAGGGACCCGCTGAAGCGGCCCAACCGGAAGTAGGCCCAGGACGCCTCGTACAGCGACTCGAACCACTGCTGGGAGCCGCGGGGGATGCCCTCGAAGTGCTCGACGGCGCGCTCGAAGTTGCCCAGGGCGTAGTAGGCCCGGCCCAGGTTCATGTTCGCCACGCGGGACACGGTCTGGTCGGTGTCGTTCTTGCTGGCGTTGACGGCGGCGGCCAGGGGGGCGATCGCCTCCACCGGCTTCTGCTCGCGCGTCAGCGTCACGCCCTCGAGCATGCGCGCGTTGGCGTAGAACTCCGTGCCCTTGGGCACCAGGGACAGGAAGGCGCGGGCGGCGGCGTAGTTGCCCTGCTCGTAGTGGTGCTTGCCCACCCAGTACATGGCCGGGCCGCGGTCGCCCTCCTTGACGGCCGACGTGTCCAGCCGCGCCAGGCCCGGGGCGATGATCCACCCGGCCTCCATGCGCCGCGCCACGGACACCGACCGCTCGATCGCCTTCTCCGCCAGGTTGCTGGCCGGATCCGCGCTCTCCAGGAAGCGGTTGTACTCCTCGAGGGCGGAGTAGCTCATGCCCATCTGCTCCAGGCAGTAGGCGAGGTAGTAGCGGATGTCCGCGTGGAAGTACGCCGCCTCCGGGTCCTCCAGCACCGTGTGCAGGGACAGGCTGGCGAGGGCCCACTCCTTGCCCTGGAGCTGCTTGAGCGCTTTCTTCAGCTGCCGGGGGGTGGGCGGGGGCTCCGCGGGGTCCACCGCTTCGCCTTCGACGGCCTCACCTTCCACCCCATCGCCTTCGGCCTCGTTCTGGGCCAGGGCGGGGGTGGCCAGCAGCAGGGCCGCCAGCAGGGTCAGGGGCAACCTCACTTCGCGGCCCGGGTCGGGTAGAAGGCGATGCCCACCCCGAGCTGGAAGACGCTGCGCACCGTGATGTCGCCGGTGAACGCCCGCTCCTCGATGGAGAGGTTGTCCCGCACGTCGATCTTCAACGCGGCGGACTGGTTGAGGTGGAACTTGACGCCGACGCCGATGCTGGGGCCGCCGTGGCCGGTCAGCGAGTCGGCGATGTCCTCAGTCGGGGGATCCAGGCGCTGGGCCAGGAAGCCGTGGCCTCCCAGCGTGCCGTAGACGTCGAAGCGCACCACCTTGCGGCTGCCCCACGCGAACTTGCCGTAGATGGGCGACCAGACGACGTTGAGGCCGCCGCCGAGGAGATCGCGCGACGTGTCCGATGCCAGCCCCGTCAGGGTGCCACCCAGGGCCTCACCCAGCGCCGAGACGTCCTGGTAGTGCCCGTTGGCGAAGCCGTAGCCGCCCTGCACCAGCAACTCCAGGCCCACGCGCTCAGCGAAGTTGAAGGTGATGTCCAGCCCGCCGTGCAGGCCCACGACGTAGGTGTCCAACGGCGTGGTGGAGATCAGGAACCCCACCTCGTGGTGGCCCTTCTTCGTGAAGAGGTTCTTCTGCACCACGCGCACGTCCTCGTTGCGGAGGACGCCGACCTCTTCGACCTTCACCTCCCGCTTCTCGGTGGTGGCGCTCTTGGAGGTCTTGCGCTTCGCCGCCGACGCCGTGGCCGGTGCCAAGAGGCAGACGGCCAGGATCGCGGAGAGCAGGGGAGCCAGCGTCTTCATCGGCAGGTCCGTCAACAACAGCGTGGAGCGCATCAGAAGGGAAGGGGCCGACCGGTGTTCTGATTCCGGTCGAAGGCGGGGAGGTAGTAGATGTCGAGCTGGTCGTCGTAGCCAGGCACGGCATCCCCGGTGAATGTGATGGCGCGGTTGTTGGGGCTGTAGCGCCAGCCACCCAGCACCCCGTCTTCGGTGTCGGCGCTGGGGACCTCGGTCTCCAGGTTCCGAACCACCCGGATGCTCTCCGGATCGGGCACCGCCGACAGCACCCAGCCACCGCTGAGGTTGCTGATGAGGCGGCCGATGTCCCGCAGGGCATTCTGGAAGTCCGCCTCCGCGCACTGCTGGGCGCCTTCGGCCCGGTTCTCGATGGGCACGAAGCGCCCGCCGGTCAGGCAGGCGAGCTGCTGGTAGAAGTCGATGTTGCAGGTGGGGCTGTTGAAGGTGTTGCAGGGCCCCGGGATGTCCACCGTTGAGCCGTCGCACCAGGGCGTGGCGTCGCCGACCGCCTGGTAGGTGGGGCCGATGTTGGCGAAGATCACCGCGCGGTCGATGCCGTCGAAGAAGTCGCTCCACCAGGAGATGCGGCAGTCGCACTCACCGAACAGCGGGTCGTCGTTGTGCTCGTCCCGGCAGGCCGTCAGGTCCACGGGGGGGGGCAGGAACTCGCTGGTGGCGCTGACGTCGCCCTCGTCGGAGACGACGATGATCACCGTCGCGGCCTCGTCCCGGAAGAAGGGGTCCGCGTCGCCGTCGGCCGTGGCCGCGGTGTTGCAGTAGCGCTGCTCGGCCGGCACCGCGCCGCAGATCACCTTGACCGGGTCGCTGTCCGCGCGCTGATCCAGGGTGTCCCAGAACGCCGGGTCCTTGCCCTTGCACATGGACAGGGCGGCCGCGTGCAGTCCGCGCTCGCCGCCCGCGCCGCTGATGCCGACCTCCACCAGCTGGCTGAACGCGCCGGCCGGGTTCTCCGAGTCGGGGGTCACCACCGTCGCGCCGCCGGCCCGTCCGCCGGGCTGCGCGCAGCTGAGCGCGCCGGTCGCCGCGGTGCCGATGGGGCCCGAGTCGCGGATGTTGCCCTTGTTGCCGTTGCCGGGGGCGTCGATGTCCGTGGTGACCACGCCCATGCGGTAGTTGAGGAACCGCTCCTGGTTCAGCAGGAACTCCGTCCAGGCCAGACTGCCGTCGGCCAGGTCGTCGTAGGCCAGGACCTCGCCCGTGTCGTCACCGACGTTGGCGAACTCGTTGATGAAGGAGGTGAAGTTCTCCTGCACCGCCGCCTGGATGCGCTCCATGGACTGCGAGTTGTCGATCACCCAGAGGATGTCGACGTCGCTGTCGAAGGACGCTTGCTCAAAGCGATCGTGAACCAGCAGGTCCTGGTTGTGGCACGACGATGCGAGCAGCAAGGCAGCTGCGGCCGGGAGCGTCGCGAAGAGTCGTCGAAGCATGAACGTTCCATCGGGTGGCCAGGACGGTCCCCTGGCTTGAGGCCGACGGATTGTAGGGGCGGGGACGCAGTCGCCGCAAGGCGGGGGTGGGCCGGCGGCCTAGCCCTCGAGCTTGCGCAGGAGCAGCTGCACCGTCTGGAACATGTGCGTGACGGTGTTGCTGATGTACAGCCCCGACTTCTGGTGGTGCTTGAGCAGATCGCTCCACAGCGAGTTGATCTGCACCTTCAGGCTGGCGTAGTCGCCGTCGCTGACCAGCTGCGCGAGCAGGGTCACCGGGGGCGGGAGCTCCCCGTCGTAGGCCCCACGGATCTTCTCCAGGGCTTCGGCGATCCCCAGCGAAACCTCGTCCGGAACGTCGTCGCCGCCGTCCGCCCCGTCCAGGGCCGTGTCCTCGTCGTCGCCGGGTGGCGCGGGCCCCTTGGACTCGAGTTGGTCCTCGTCGTCGTCGTCGTCGTCCTCGTCCTCGTCGGGCACCTCGACGCCGAAGGCCTCCAGCAGCTCCGCGCCGCCGGGCATCATCGTCGCGAACTCCGACAGGCTGAAGCCGCCCTTGAGCTTGTGGGGGCCCAGCTCGTTGTCGCACTGGATCGCCATCGCGCTGCCCTTGCAGTCCGATCCGACGTCCACCGACGGAGCCACCAGGACCGAGGCCTCCAGGCGCTTGCCCTGCACGCTGATGGACTCGCTCGCCTTGATCAGCTTTGCCTTGAGGGTGCCGCTGGTGAAGTCGACGCGACGGGCCTCGATCGACTCGACCGTGACCTTGCCGCCCAGCGTGACCGTGCCCGACGGAGCGGAGATCGAGCCGACCGTGACGCCTTCTTCGGGGGTCAGGGTGATGCTGCCGGACTCCGAGGAGAGCCGGTCGAGCCGTTGGGCCGGCGCGCCCTCGATGACGATGTCGCCCGGGTTGACGATGGACAGCGCGTCGCCGTCCAGGCTGAGACGGACGCCGGCGGGCAGGACAAAAGCACCTTGGGACGACATGGATTCTCCGGGGGAGGGGTGGCCGCGCGCCGGGCGGCCCGGCGGGGTCATTGTCACGATCGGGGCGGAGGGGCGTCAACCTGGGGGGTGCGGTTCCGACCTGTTGCGGGGCGCGGGCCGGCGCACATCGGCTGCGTTGGCCCCCTCAGCGCCCGTCGATCGCCTTCTGCCAGAGCCTGCGATGATCGGCCGCCGACGCCTGGGGAGATCCTGGAGGGAGCACCGCCGCCGTCGCCCGCACGACCTCGGCGGGCTCCGCGGCGAGGGCGCGCAGACGATCGGCCCAGGCGGCCACGTCGTCGGCAGGCAGGATCCAGCCGTCCACCCCGTCGCGCACGCCCTCGGGCAGCCCACCGACCGCCGACACCAGGCGCGGCCGGCCGGCCAACCGGGCCTCTTCGGCCACCAGGGGCGCGTTCTCGGGCCAGACCGAGGGCAGGGCGATGACGTCCACTCCGGACATGAGCTTGGCGGCCTGCTCGGGTTCGTAGGGCCCGTGCCAGACCAGCCGCTCGCCTGGGGCGCCGGGCCGGGGGCCGTGCACGTGCACTTCGACGCCGCTCACGCCCGCCGCCGCGCGCAGCAGCCCGCCCAGCCCCTTCGAGGGGACGTCGGTGCCGAAGAAGCCCACGCGGAGGGGGCCCGGGCGGCGGGGCGAGATCGGCGGCGGCGCGCCCGGGGTGGGGTTCCGCAGCACATCGACCCCGCGGCGCAGTCCGGCCTGCCGGTGCGCTCGTGCGACGAACTCCGACGGCGCCGTCAGCACGTCGCAGCCGTTGAGCGCCTCCATCAACGCGCGCTGCCGCGCTCGCCAGCGTCGTCGGGCCTTCGCTGGGGGCTCGGGCCGCTGCTCGAGCGGCAGGCGGGTCCGCGCCCACCGCTCGTGCAGTCCGGCGGGGGCGAGCCGACCGGCCAGGGCCTGGAGGGGGCCGCGGTCCAGCTGATCGGAGACGCAGCGCACGCAGCGCTCCTCGAACGCGGCGGAGCAGGGGGGGCCGACCTCTGGCAGCAGCTGCCCGCGCGCGCAGAACGCCTTGTAGTCGTGCAGCGTCGCGCCGACCACCAGGCCCCGCCGCGCCGCCCGCCGGAAGGGGGCCACCCCCCAGCCGTCGCCGTGGGCGACGTGCACGACGTCGGGCTCCAGGCGGTCGAGGAGCGCGTCCAGGGGCGCGTCGAAGCGGGGGTCGCGCCAGGCGTCGGTCGCTCGCCGCGCGTCGCTGTGGCGGTGGGTGATCCAGTGCATGCCGACGCCCTCGGGGCTCCGCGCGTCGGGCCGCCCGGCCGGGGTCCCCTCCACCAGGGAGAACGGGGGCAGCACGCGCTCCTCCCGGTCGTCCCGGCTCAGCACCTGCACCTCGTCGCCCCCCGCCGCCAGGGCCTCGGCCAGCGTCCAGGTCCACCGTTCGACCCCGCCCACGCTCAGCGGCGCGAAGCGGTGGGACAGCAGCAGGATCCTCACGGTCGCTCCCCGGCGCGCCCGCCCGCCCACTGACCCAGCAGGGCCGCGGCGCGGCGGGGGGCGGCCCGGAGCATCCAGCGGGGTCCCCCGTCGGCCAGGTCCTGGGGCAGGCCGGCGACGAAGGCGGGGGGCAGGGACAGCAGCCCCGGGATCGCGCGCAGTCCGAACTCCCGGGACGCCTGCTCGTGGGCGACGCGGTGGCGGGCCCAGGTGCCGCGCAGGCCCGCGTCGTGGTGGTGCTCCACCAGGGCCATCGGCACGTAGGCCAGGCGGTGGCCGGCCTCCAGGAC
>CALCXL010000322.1 GCA_937907595.1 uncultured Pseudomonadota bacterium | reverse complement strand
CCTGGTCCCGAACAGCCACATGAACACGGAGCGCGGCACCAACCACTCCCGCATGTTCAAGCCGGGCACGGAGATGGAGGTCCAGGTCATCGACATGGACCGCAAGAAGCGGAAGATCACCCTCTCCCGCAAGGCCTTGGCCGACGGCGGCGCCCGGGAGGACTTCAAGGCCTACAAGGAGGCGCTGAAGGTGGAGCAGAGCGCCGGCGAGTCGGCCTTCGCCCTGGCGTTCAAGGTGGCCCAGAGCCGCAAGGGCTGAGGCCCCGCCCCTCAACGCTGGACGTCGATGCCCTCGGGCAAGGTGTCCAGATCGTTGCCCTCGGGCAGGCTCCTCTGTCCCCGCACCCCCCAGGCCCACAGGCGCTGGGCCACCAGCCCAAGATCCTCGAACTCCCGGAGCGCCCAGCCCGTCAGGCCGTGCGCCAGGGACACGAGCGCGCTGCCCGCTGAGTCCGCCTGGTAGTGCAGGCGCAGGCCGTGGTTGTGACGGCCGTAGTTGCCGGTCCACATGCGGTTCTTCGCCAGCTGCAGGAAGCGTCGGTTCAGAGCGCGCAGGAGCAGCGCCCGCAGGCCGTTGAAGGGACCGGACCAGGGCGGTCGTCGGCGAGCCCCCGAGGCGCTGCACGACGCCGGGAGCAGATCGCAGAGCACGAAGAGCGACCGATCGATCAGGAACAGGGGCCAGCAGAGGTCGAAGTCGCCCGCGATGAGGCTGCGGTCGTGAAAGCGCGCGTGCATCTGCCGGTCGAAGCCCTTCTGGAACGCGCGGTTGTAGCGCTCAAGCGCCTCCCCGACCGCCTCGCCTCCCAGCTGCCGTGCCACCAGGTCCGTACTGCACTCGACGGTGGAGACTCCCTGGTCCGCCGAGGCGCCCAGGGAGTGATCCAGGTACCCCGCTGCGGTGCCGAGCAAGGCCCAGCCCTGGCCGGCGACCCGCCGCGCCCGGAAGGCGACCTGGGGCAGGAAGCGCAGCTCCCCTCGGGCCATCTCGGCCTGCTGCAGCAGCTGACGGAGGGCAGGGAGCCCCGACAGGAAGGCCGTGTACGCGTCCACGAGGTCGGGCTCCCGGTGCAGATCCAGGACCCGCTTGTCCCAGACCAGCGTGACCTCCATCTCCCCGTCGCCCAGGGCGAGGCAGTTTACGGAGTAGCCGAAGCCGACGAAGGAGTTGGAACAGAGCCGCCGCGCCACCAGGCTGGCCCGGCTGAAGTCGGTGTCCGGCGCAAAGTGGGCGCCGTCCAGATCCAGATCCCCCGTCCAGCGCGCGGTCAGCGCCGCCATGGGGTGGCTGCGTTCGGGCTCCAGCAGGCCCAGCTTGCGGCCCAGCAGCGCGCGCCGCCCCGACGCGTCGAGCACCCAGCGGGCCGCGATGGTGCGACGGACCCCGTCCACTTCCACGTGCACGCGGCTGTCGCAGGCCTCCAACTCCAGATCGAGCACAGTGGCCGGGCGCAGGATCTCGGTGCCCAGGGCCTGCGCCTGGGAGAGCAGGTGCTCGCAGGCGACGTCCTCACGGAGCAGGAAGCTCGGAAACCGCGGCTGCGCGCGGGTGCCCAACTCCGTGGCGTTCTGGATCCGGAGCACGTCCTCGTCGTGAAACCAGAAGCGCGCGCCGTGGTGGGGCAGCTGGTGGCGGGCCAGGTGGTTCCACTGCCGCAGGGCGCGGCAGAGGTACAGGCCCTGCAACTCGCTGGTGGGCTCCGGGCGTCGATCGAAGGAGGCGGACTGCTCGATCAACAGCACCCGCGCATCGGGGGCGAGCTGGTGCAGCCGGAGCGCCGCTGCTGCGCCCGTCGTGCCCCCTCCGATGATCACGGCGTCGTAGCTGTCCACTGCCGGCAGTCTAGCAGCGCGCCGCGGGACCGACCGTGCGCCTCAGAGTCCCCAACGACGACGGCCGGTGGGTGCCCGCAGCACCCACCGGCCGTCTGAAGCGGTCGTACGAGCTAGCGGATCGTCAGATCGAAGTACTCGTTCTGGTTGCCGGGGGTGATGACGAAGCCCTCACCCGACTGGCTGCCCGACGGCACGTTGAACGTCACGGTGGAGATGGTGTTCTCTTCCACCTCCTCGTCGGTGAGGTCCGTGTCCACGGTCGCGAAGAAGTCGTCCGCGTCCACCGTGGAGGCGTAGGACTCGCCGCCCGTCTCGTACATGGGGTCGACGCCGTCGCTGGTGCAGAACCAGAAGCTGTCGATGGTGAAGCCCTCAACCTGGGCCTCCGACTGGGACATCAGGTAGAGCGTGACCTCGTCGCCCTCGCTCGCCTCCGTGGGGGACAGGCCCACCAACTCGAAGCTGGCCATGCCCTGCAGTCCGAAGAGGGGGAGCTCCCCGTCCTCGTAGCCCTCGTGGGTGCCGAAGTAGTCGCAGCCGCTGAGCGCGATGAGCGACAGGGCGGCGGCCGTGATGGAGAGAAGGCGGAAGATGCGGGTCATCGTGAGTCCTCTGAAGATCGGTGTTGCCGAGGCTGATTCAAGAATACCTGAGCGCTGCGGGTCGGGGAAGGCAAAGATCGACCCGGCATCGCGCTTGGAGCATGGGGTCCGAATGCGGCGACCGCAAGCCCGATCGAAGACCTCCTGCAGGTTCCGATCCGGGGTTCCATCTGCCCCTTCCCCCGCGCGCGCGGTCCCCTAGACTGCAGCAATGAACACGCGATCCCTCTGCTCCGTACTGGCCGCGTTGCTGTTGATCGGCTGCCCTGACGCGGAGGGCCTGGTCGTGCAGCCCGACGCCATCGACTTCGGGGCCGTCGACGCGGGCGTGCAGGCCCACGCCTCCGTGGACCTGCTCAACTTCGGCGACGACGCCCAGGTCACGGTGTCCGCCGAGCCCGCGTCCGCGGGTTTCGTCCTGACCAGCCCCCCGTCCCTCACGTTGCCGTCGGGGGAGGCGACCACCCTGCAGGTGTCGGCGCAGTCCACGGTCGCGGGCGACGCGGTGGGCACCCTCACCGTCAGCTGGGCCGACGGCACCATCCAGGTTCCCCTCAGCGCCACCTACGTGCTGAATCCCCTCGACGCCGACCGCGACGGGCACCCGCTCCCCGACGACTGCGACGACAGCGATCCCGCGGTGCACCCCGGAGCGATGGAGGCCTGCAACGGCGCCGACGACGACTGCGATGGCGTGGTGGTCGATGAGGAGGACGAGGACGGCGACGGCTTCATCGGCTGCGAGGACGACTGCGATGACGGCGACGCTGCGGTGTTCCCCGGCGCGCTGGAGGCCTGCAACGGCGTCGACGACGACTGCGACGGGGAGCTGCCCCTGGACGAGGCGGACGCCGACGCGGACTCGGTCCTGGCCTGCGATGGCGACTGCGACGACTTCGACGCCGCGGTGTTCCCGGGCGCGGACGAGCTCTGCGATGGGCTGGACAACGACTGCGACGGGCTCCAGCCAGACGAGGAGGACGTCGACGGGGACGGCTCCCGCATCTGCGACGGGGACTGCGACGACGCCGACGCGGAGGTGCACCCCGACGCGGTCGAGCTCTGCGACGCGGTCGACCACGACTGCGACGGGGACGACGGCCTGGAGGACGGCGACGGCGACGGTCTGGCGGCCTGCGAGGGCGACTGCGACGACGGAGAGGCCACGGTCCTGCCGGGCGCGGACGAGCTCTGCGACGGGTTGGACACGGACTGCGACGGCCTGACGCC
>CALCXL010000321.1 GCA_937907595.1 uncultured Pseudomonadota bacterium | reverse complement strand
CCGCGACCACGGACACCGCGTTCGTGGGCGTGCTCGCGCTGCCCGCCGGGTTCCAGGTCGGCACCAGCGGCGACTTCCGCTCCCTCATCCCCGTCACCTCCAGCAGCGAGGCCCAGGCCTCGTGGGCCCGTGAGCTGGCCTTCCGCTCGACGGTGCCGGCCCTGACGGCCCCCGCGAAGATCCAGGCGGCGGGAGCCGACGTGGACGAGGCCGCGGTCACCAAGAGCCTCGGCGCGCTCGACAAGAAGAAGAACGAGGTCTACCGCGCCGAAGGCACCGACTACTCCGACGTGAAGTCGCTGTGGAAGGACGTCACCACCCACGAGGGCAAGGTCACGGCCGAGCGCGCCGGCGACGGCGGGGTCTCCGCTTCCGTGGAGCTGGACGTCACCCCCGCGCGGGAGATCGCGCCGAGCCTCGACAGCCTGGTGGCCGACACCCTCGGCAAGCAGTGGACGGCCACCGTGGAGCCGGCCGGCGACCGCGTGAAGGTGCTGTTCCAGAACGGCTCGGGCGCGTTCGACGTGTTCATGCCGTCCACCCTGATGGTCTCGGGCAGCGGGGGCTACGTGCTCGCGGCGCCCTCCCTCAAGGCGAAGGTCCTCTCGCTCATCGGCAGCGAAGCCCAGGCCGCCGGCGTCGGCGCCTCCAGCCAGTTCGAGGGCAAGGAGACCCAGCTCGAGAAGTCGGTCCTCGGCAGCGTGCAGGAGGCCCTGCTGGGTCACGTCTCGCCGCTGAACTCGCTCGACTCGTTCATCGAGTGGCGCGACAACATGGCCGACGAGCTCTACGTCGAGTTCGCCTCGGCCTTCTCCGGCGCCTCTAAGTCCGCGGTGCGGGCGGCGTGGAAGGGCGCGAAGGCCTCCCGCCTGCGTTCGGCCTGGTCGACCTGGGTGCGCACGAACCCCGGCATGGTGCGCCTGGAGGTGTCGATCCGCGGGTTCTTCACCAACGGCGGCACCACCGCCTACCCGAGCCTCTTCCTGAGCGCGGCCGGCGCCTCGCCCATGAGCCGGCCCGAGTTCCTCGGCCACGCCTACGACGACTATGCCCGCGTGGCGATGGTGGCGGCGCCTGGCCTCAGCCGCGACTGGCAGGACGCGATCCTGACCTACTGCGGGCCCAAGGGCCGCAAGGACCTGTTCGCGGTGCTCGACACGCCCCGCTACTTCCTCACCCAGCCCAGCGACGCGCTCGGCAAGGAGCGGGTCGGCAGCAAGCGCTGGTCGGACAACTTCCAGCCCGGCGACGACCCGAACTTCGAGGTGCAGTCGCTCCAGGCCGTCGGCAGCCCGGACATCTCCGAGCTGCGTTACCGCAAGCTGGACGACACGCTGCTGTCGACCGTCACCCCCCGGGACGACGTCGGCCACGGCGCCTGCTACGGCCCCTGGGTCGTCTGCGACAACCCGAACTCCAGCGGCATCCACGACCGCTACCTCATCGCGCCCCCCTCGGGCTTCGTGGCCGGCCTCATCGGCGCCACGGACGAGAAGGCGGGCGGCGGCGTGCACAAGGCGCCGGCCAACGAGCAGCTCGCCGGCGTGATGGGCCTGACCGCCCTGATCTCCGACAAGGACCAGGGCCCGCTCAACATGCGCAGCATCAACATCATCCGGCCGCGCCCGAACGCGGGCATCCGGGTGTGGGGCGCGCGCACGGTGGCCTCGGACCCCAACTGGAAGTACGTCAACGTGCGGCGGCTCTTCCTCATGGTGGAGCGCTCGGTGCGCGACGCCGTGGAGTGGGCGGTCTTCCTGCCGAACACGGACCGCACCCGCGGCGACCTCCGGTCGACCATCGCGGCCTTCCTGTTCAGCCTCTGGCGTGAGGGCATGCTCGACGGCGCCGCGCCGGCCGAGGCCTACAACGTCGCGTGCGACCGCTCTAACAACCCCGACGTGGACGTCAGGAACGGCCTCTTGACCGTCGACGTGGAGATGCGTCCGCCCTTCCCGGCGGAGTTCATCCGGCTGCGCTTCCGTCAGTCCCCCATGCAGATCGACGCCTGACCGGCGCTCTGACCACCAACCGAGAATTTGAAGGAGATTGAGTCATGGCGCAGTGGATGAACGCAACCAACTTCCGGGTCACCGTCGAAGGCTTCGACGAGGACACCTCGTTCGTCAGCGTGTCGACGGTCTCGACGCACATCGAGCAGATCGCCTACAAGCACGGCATGGACCGCACGGTCCGCATGGCGCCGGGGCGGGTGACCTTCGGCAACGTGACGCTCCAGCGGAGCTACCAGGGGCTCGACGAGCTGCACACCTGGAAGTCGAACCTGGAGAACGGGATGGACGACCGCCGCACGGTCTCCATCGAGTACATGAAGGACGACGGCACGGTGCTCCGGCGCTACGAGCTCTACGGCTGCTTCCCCGTCTCGTGGGAGCTGCCCGAGCTCAACTCGAACCCCGGCCGGGCCTCCATGGGGCGCAGCCAGAAGCTCGAGGCCGACTTCATGGCGCTCGAGACCATCGAGCTGGCCGTCGAGAAGGTCGTCCAGCTCGCCTGATCCGATGAGGTGAACCCCGCCCGCCGGCTCCCTCGGGGGTCGGCGGGCGGCACCCGGAGCACGCGCGATGAGCCAGGCCATGCCCTCGGATCCCCTCGCCTACCGCGAGGTGGTGGAGCTTCCTGTCGGCTACACCGACCCCGCCTCGCGGCAGGTGTGGACGGACGCGGAGGTGCGCGCGATCACGGGCGCCGACGAGTACGCCGTGGGCATGTCCCAGGACTACAACCGGCACCCGAACGACCTCGTCTACAAGAACCTCATGCTCTCCCGCTGCGTCGAGCGCATCGGGAGCCGAACGATCGTGACGCTCGACGACATCCGTCGGCTCACGGCACGGGACCTCCGGGTCCTCGAGGAGGCGGTGTTCCGTCTGACGTACGGCGAGCGGCCCGACGGTGGGGTCTCGTGCCCCGGCTGCGGTCTGCACTTCGCGCCGCCGCCAGACGGCGCACCGGGATGACCTGGGTCTACCCGCTGACGTTGATGCGTCGGGAGGTGGCCTACATCAGCTACCACTTCCACTGGGGCATCCACGACGTGCTGTCGTTGCCGCACCCCGAGCGGGTGCAGTGGGTGGACCAGATCGCCGAGATCAACCGCGCCATCCTGGAGGCCTGAGTGGAGCGAATCCGCATCCAGAGGGTCGGCCAGCAGAGCGAGACGTCGCTGGCCTCGATGCGCCCGACGCAGATGGTCAGCGTGATCGGCGCCCTCGACGGCTGGGAGCCCGCGCAGCGTCACCAGCCCGCGTTCCGGCGGCTGGAGGACGAGCGCGGCCTGCTGCTCGAGACGGCGGTCGCGGACCTCGAAGCGCTCGAGCGCTTCCCGTCCAGCCGTGAGGGCAGCAACCTGCGCGATGTCATCGGCCTCGCGCTGCGGGCCGGCGCCCCCCTGGTCCACGTCGTGCTGCACGACCGGCAGACCGGCGAGGAGGCGCACCGCCTGCTCAGCAGCATCTACGACCAGTTCCCGCTCGCCCTGATCGTCTTCGCCGACCTGTCGCTCTGGGCGTCGCGGCGCGACGACTGGCACGTCGAGGTCGGCCGCAGCCTGCTCGCCTGGAAGGAGACGCTGCGGGAGAACCACCAGGTCGGGCTCTTCGACCTGCCCCCGATCCAGCTCGACCGCTGGGGGCGGCCTTCGGGGCCGGAGGGGCTCGTGGAGGCGATCCAGGACCTCTACTGGACCACGGACGGCGTGGACGCGGCCGCGTTCACCTGGGTGGGCGACGCCCACGGCATGCGCCGGCACGGCTGGCGATCCGCGGCGGCGGTGGCGGCGGGGTTGCTCGCGAAGACGGACGGCGGCGCGCCCACGGCCCGGCTGCTCGACCGCGAGGTGGTGCTGCCGGGGGGGCGCTACGGCACGATCTCGCGGGCCTACGAGCTCGACTCGCGGCCGTGGACGGTCGAGCTGCCCCCGGAGCTGCGGCCCCTGGTCAACCCGGTGAAGATCGGCGCCGACGGCGCGACCGCGACGTTCGACGGGCAGGTGCTGCTGCGGCCCGACTGGGAGATCCCGGCCCACCGGACGCTTCGGTTCCTGCACCACTCGCTGTACCAGGCGGCGCAGCACTTCGTGTTCCGCCCCGCGAGCCAGCTCGAGGCCGTCACCCTGGCCGAGCGGCTGCGGGACTCGACGCAGCTGCTCGTGGCGAACGACCTCCTCGTCGGCCCCGACGAGGACGGCGGGCCCTCCGTCGCCGCCTGGGTGGAGGACACGCCGAACGGCATGTCGATGGTGGCGGAGATCGCGGCGCAGCTGCGGCCCTGGGGCAAGGACGTCGACGTCAAGTTCCGGCTGAGCGGCGGGATCATCGAACAGGGAGCGATCTGATGGCGGGTGGACTGGTCGGAGCAGCCGGGGCGATCGCCAAGGGCGGCGGCGGAGCGAAGTCGGCGGAGGCGGCCGGGCGCGCGGCGCTGGGGCTGATCCGCAACCGCTTCACGCCGATCCAGTACCGCTTCCTCACCGTCTTCTTCAACGAGGAGGACAACCTCGACAAGGCGAACATCGCCCGCATGGCCCTGTTCCTCGTGGACTTCGGGGCCAGCATCGCCCAACAGGTCCAGGAGTCGATGGCCACCAACGCGTCCGCCGACGCCCGCGAGAGCGCGTCGGGCCCCACGGGCACGGGGAACCAGGACAAGAAGGGCTTCGAGAAGGTCCAGCTCAAGTTCCTGGACCCCGACGGCGAGGTGCTCGCCGAGCAGCCGTACCCGAGCCAGCGCGCGATGACGGCGACCGAGGTCGCCGCCCTGGCCCCCGGGGAGCGTGAGCGCACGGAGACCGCGGAGGCGTCGTTCGCGGGCTTCGCGGGCGTCAAGCTGTCCGACCTGGGCGCCGACCACAAGCTGGTCCTTCGCTGGGTGGTCGGATACGTGGTCCCGGGCGACCCCGGAGCCGCGCCGGCCGAGCTGGGTGCGACGGCCACCGAAGCGGAGAAGAGCGCCTACAAGGAGGCGAAGGCGGCTTGGGACGACAAGAAGTCGGAGTGGGACGGCCTCCAGGCGACCGGCCAGGCGGCGGCCGCGACCACG
>CALCXL010000320.1 GCA_937907595.1 uncultured Pseudomonadota bacterium | reverse complement strand
GGTAGGGCCATGACCACGCGCCCCATCTCGCCCAGGGTGTGGCCATCGGAGCCCGCCACCATGCCCATGGATCGGGGGCGGGCCCAGGCGGCGGCACGGTCGTTGGTGCCGTCCAGCTCCTGGCCGTTGAGCACCTCCACGCCGTCCAGCTCCTCGATGCGATCCAGGATGTAGTCGAAGCGCGAACGCACCGTCATCCAACCGTTCTTGGCGATGGCGAAGGGGTGGGCGGCCGCGGTAAAGCACTCCTGGCCGTGCAGGTCCTGCAGCAGGTCCTCCACGCGCACGGGGATGGGGGTGGTGGCCGTGGCGCCGCGGGGACGGTGGGGCGCGATGCTCTTGAGGAAGAACTCCTGCAGCGCCTCCGGGCGGCGGAAGTAGACCAGCAGGTGGACGCGCTCCAGCGTGGTGATCTCGATGCCGGGCACCAGGAGGTTGGGTGCGTCCTCGCCGGCCAGGCTCCAGGCCTCCAGCGCGCCCTCGATCATGTTGTGGTCGGTGATCGCCAGGCGGATGCCCAGCTCGTGCGCCCGGTCCAGGGCCTGCCGGGGCGTGGCCAGGCCGTCGCTCCAGGTCGTGTGGTAGTGCAGATCGACCAGCGAGCGATCGGCGCGGAGGTCGGCGACGGCTTCGGCTTCGGTCACGCGGGGTAGGGGCATACCTACAAGGCTAACCACGGCAAGGGGGGTGGCAAGCGGGGATGCGGCGCCGGCCTGCGATCAGTCGCCGTCCGGATCGATGTAGACCAGCGGCGCGCCGCCCTCCACCGCGTCGCCCACGGCCACCGGGATCGACGAGACCACGCCCGCCGCGGCGGCCTTCAGCTCGTTCTCCATCTTCATGGCCTCCACGACGATGACGCCCTGGCCTGCCTGCACCGCGTCGCCCTCGGCCACCAACAGCGCCACGACCTTGCCCGGCATGGACGTGCTGACCACGTTGTCGTTCCCCGCCGCGCCGCCCAGGCCCAGGGCCGCGAGGGCGAGCTGCCGCTCGTCGATCACCCCCAACTCGTGGCGGCGACCGGACACCGTGACCGACGCCCCGCCCGCGGTCCGCACGACGTCGGCCTCCCAGCGGCGGCTCCCCCGCACGATGGACAGCACGCCGTCCTCGGGGCAGGCCGCGTGCAGCTCGTGGGCCTCGCCGTCCACCGTCACGCGGTAGCGGTCGTCGCCCAGGGCCTCGACGTCGACGGTGTGCTCCACCCCGTCGCGGGTGATCTGCCAGGCCATGCCTACCTCCCCACCTGGGCCAGCCGGCCCGCCGACGCCCAGCGCGATCCGCCGCCCCCGCCCGAAGGCGCCACCCGGCGCGCACGCTCCTCCTGCGCCCGGTGCGCGTCCACCGCGGCGGCCAGCAGGGCCACCAGGGCGTCGTCGTCGTGGTGGTCGGCCATGAGATCGTCCAGGTAGGCGGCGACGTAGCCGGTGTCGTAGCGGCCGGACTGGAAGGCGGGGTGGTCCATGACCGCCCGGTAGAAGGACGCGTTCGTGCGCACCCCGGTGATCACCAGCTCGCCCAGGGCGCGGCGCATGCGGCCGATGGCGTCGTCGCGGGTGCGCCCCCAGACGATGAGCTTCGCCATCATCGGGTCGTAGTGGATGGGCACGTCGTAGCCCGGATAGAAGGCGCCGTCGACGCGCACCCACGGCCCCGTCGGCAGGCGCAGGGACTCGATCCGGCCGGGCGCGGGGCGGAAGCCGTCGTCGGGGTCCTCGGCGCAGAGGCGGACCTCGATCGCGTGGCCGCGCTGCTGCAGATCGTCCTGTCCCCAGGGGAGCGGAAGCCCGGCGGCGGTCAGGAGCTGCGCCTGCACCAGGTCAACCCCCACAACCATCTCCGTGATGGGGTGCTCCACCTGCAGCCGGGTGTTCATCTCCAGGAAGTAGAAGGAGCCGTCCGCGCCGTAGAGGAACTCCACGGTGCCCGCGCCCCGGTAGTCGATGGCCGCGGCGGCCTGCGTGGCCACGGCCGTCATGGCGGCGCGCGTCTCCGGCGACAGCACCGGGCAGGGCGTCTCCTCCACCAGCTTCTGGTGGCGGCGCTGAATGGAGCAGTCGCGCTCAAACAGGTGCAGGTGGTTGCCCTGGGCGTCGCTGAAGATCTGGACTTCGACGTGCCGCGGGTTCACCACGAACTTCTCCACGTAGACCCGGTCGTCGCCGAACGCGTTGCGGGCCTCGCTCCGGGCGCCGCGCAGGGCCGAGACGATCCCCGACGGGTCGTCCACCTTGCGCATGCCCTTGCCGCCGCCGCCGGCGCTCGCCTTGAGCATGACGGGGTAGCCGATCTCCGCGGCCACACGCACGGCCTCGTCGTCGGACTCCAGGGGGTCGGCGGTGCCGGGCACGACGGGCACGCCGGCCGCCATCATCGCGCGCCGGGCCGAGACCTTGTCCCCCATGACCTCCATGGCCTCAGGGGGCGGGCCCACGAAGGCGAGGCCGGCGTCCACCACCTGGCGCACGAAGCCCGCGTTCTCCGACAGGAAACCGTAGCCGGGGTGGATGGCCTCGCAGCCGCTGCGCAAGGCGACGTCGAGGATGACGTCGCCGCGCAGGTAGGACTCGGCGGAGGCGGCGGGCCCGATGCAGTGGGCCTCCGACGCGGCCCGCACGTGGGGGGCCTGGGCGTCGGCTTCGCTGTAGACCGCCACGGGCTCGATGCCCAGCTCGCGGCAGCCGCGCATCACGCGGAGAGCGATCTCACCGCGGTTGGCGACCAGGACCTTCTTGAACGGGGGCGCGCCTGACATCCGGACTCCTGTGAGGGGGCCGGATTGTAGCGGCGCGAAGGCCCCAGATCAGCGGACGCCGTCCCAGGTCGCGCACTTCCCGTCGAAGCAGGCCTCGACCGGCTCGTTGTTGGGCGCGTGGATCGTCTGGCTGACGCCCGAGCCGGCCCAGTCGGCGTTGATCCCGTGGACCACGCGACCGTCGGCGGTGCGGCCCAGGGCGCAGAGCAGGGACTGGTCGGCGACGCCGTGCTTCTCGGGGATGGCGGCGATCTCCAGGGCGACCACGTCGTCCATGCTGACGACGTCGACGGGGAACACGTGGTCCTCGCCGTCGACCGTGAAGGTCACGTCGCCCGCCTGGCCGACGGTCAGCGACGCGTAGCCGCCCCACCAGTCCTCGCCCAGGTCGGCGAACTCGCCGGAGTCGATGGTGCTGGACACGGAGAAGTCGACGGTGCCCAGGAGCTGGTTGCCGTCGGTGTCCACGGCCGCGGGGGCCACGTTGACGTTGGCGCCGGCGAGGATGGTGGGCTGCCCCTCCATCACCAGGTCCGGGTACTCCGGGCAGTCGTCGAGCAGCACGCCCAGGCGGTAGCCGTCAACGTCGCGGGCGTCGAGCACGGTGCGCTCCTGCTCCACGTCGAAGCTGTTGGTGACCACCAGCTCAAAGGAGCCGGCCTGCGTGACCTCGCCGCTGACCCAGTTGTCGTTGCCGCCCCAGTAGAGGTCGACGTCGCCGCCCTCGGCGAT
>CALCXL010000319.1 GCA_937907595.1 uncultured Pseudomonadota bacterium | reverse complement strand
GGAGACGGGGTTGGGTGCGCCCAGAGGCCAGGGCGGCAGGCAGCCCCCCAGCAGGAGGATCAGCAGCGGCAGGGCCACGCGCACCTCAGAAGCTCCCGCTCAGGCCGAGCCAGAACCGGTCGCCGTCGACACCGAAGGACAGGCCGTCCACGCGCAGGGGCACGGGGCGACGGACCTGCGCCAGCCACGGCTCTGCCGAGCTGAGGGACGCGGCGCGGGCCGAGCGGCGGCTCCGGGCGAGCAGGCCGGCGCCGACCACCTCCAGGATGACCCCGGTGGCCAGGATGGGCCCGCCGATCACGGCCCAGGTCCCGCTCTCCTCCTGCTGCGCGGCGTGGTTGATGTCGGTGCCCACGAACAGCCCACCCAGCACCAGGGGGGCCGCGCCACCCACCAGCAGGCCGATGCCGGCGTTGCGGTCGTCGCCGCCTTCGGGGCGGGCGGCCAGGCGCTCGGCCCGGGCCTGCAGGGCCTCGGTCTCCGCCCGGAGCTCGGCCACCTCCTCCACGATCTTGTCCGCCACGCCGTCCAGCTGCTCCAGCTGCCGGAGCTCGTACAGCGCGCCGGGGTAGTTCTCCTCCTGCTGCAGGGCGCGGGCCAGCACCAGCCGGCTGGGCGCGGTGGCGAAGCTGACGTCCAGCGTCAGGACCTCCTCGGCCAGGCTGCGGGCCAGGGTCCAGTTCTTCTCCCGGGCGGCCTTGAGGGCCTGCTTTTGCAGCACGTCGGCCTGGTCGATGGCGTCGAAGTCCGCCGACTGCGCGCGGGCCCGCATCGGCCCCGCGACCGCCATGAAGAAAATCGCCCCGGCCAGAAGCCAGGGACCCGATCGGGGACCCCTCACCACGGCCCTCTGTATAGCAGCCGGCGGGGCGCGGGAGGCGGGCCGCGAAGGGTGGGGGGGGGCGGCCGGAGCGGGCGACACCGGGGGGCGCGCCCTCCGGACGAACAGCCGCTGCGCTGAGCGCGGTCAGACGCCGAGCGGGGAGACGAGCACGGGCTGCTCGGCGAGGTAGATCAACAAGGAGCCCGGGAGCACCTCGAAGGTCGCGGGGGGGTTGATGTACTCCTTGCCGGAGGGAGCACGCAGGCCGAGCACGAGCGCGCCCTGCTGGCTCAGGGCCAGGAAGGTCAGCAGCTCCAGGTAGGTGCCGATGCCCTCGGCGCGAGGGGGGATCTGGCCCAGGTAGATGTTGTGGTCGCCGGCCAGGAGCACGTTGCTCATGACGTCGGCGGAGCCGTGGTAGCGCACCGAGTGCGCCAGCATCGCCGAGCCCAGCCGCCGGGTCTCCACGACCTCGTTGGCGCCCGCGGTGCGAGCGTGCGCCACGTTCTCCGAGTCCAGGATCTCCGCGACGACGTAGAGCGGGCGATGCCGCTTCTCGATCTGGACGGCGTGCTCGGCCAGGTACGCCCGGATCGTGAACACGATGAGGATGGTGGTGGCGTCGGCCTTCTGGGCGAGCGCGGTGCGGTCGCCGGCCACGATGACGGCCGCCGCGTGGGTCAGGCGCACCTTGTCCAGCTCGCTCTGCTTGGTGGGATCGCCCTGGACCCAGAGGAACTCGGGCGGCAGATCGCGCGGGCGCTCGTGGTCCGCGAAGAGCACGGCCCGGGTCTCGTCGAGGTCGAGCTCGCTGCGCAGCGACTCCAGGAGCAGGTGGGTGGTCTCGTCGTAGCCGCACACGACCAGGTGGTCGACGTAGTCAGTCATTCGAAACTGCTCCTCCCGCACGGCCAGGACCGCGCCGACCAGGCTGTTGCCGATGATGCCCGCGAACATCGCGAGCGTGACCATGCCGCCGACCATCAAGAAGCCGCCGACGATCCGGCCCAGGGGCGACACCGGGGTGATGTCGCCGTAGCCGACCGTGGTGATGGTGACCAGCGCCCACCAGAACCCGTCGGCCAGGGTGAGCCCGGGCTGCTCGGGCACTTCGAGCAGGAAGAGGGTGATCCCTCCCACCAGGGTCTCGAGGCCCAGGATGCTGAACGCGAACGTGAACAGCAGCGTGTTGGACTCGACGGCCTGCACGAAGCTCGCGAAGGGGTTGGCGTAGCGGAACGCAGTGGCCGACCGCAGCAGGCGCAGCAGGCGCAGGGCCCGGAGCCCCCGCAAGCCCGGAAACACCGCGAGCACCGCCACCAGGTCGATGAGCTGCATGGGCGTGATCGCGAACTTCAGGCGGGCCAGGAACTGAAGGCGCAGGCGCCGCATGGGCGGCTCGCGGAACACGCGGAGGTTGGGCGACTCGTAGGACCCGACGCGGAGCACCCACTCCACGGCGAAGAAGACCAGGATCACCCGGTCCACGGCGATGAAGGTCGCCCAGGCCTCATCGCCCCGATCGACCACGGCGTCGAGGATCAGCAGCACGATCGACAGCGCGATCATGATCCAGACGACGGTCTGGGTGATGAGGTAGGCCCGCGAAGCGCGGACGTGGAACGCCTCGTGGACCAGCTGGAAGGGGCGGCGGTTCCACCGGGTGCCACCGGGCTGCTTCACTGGGTGGACTCCTGCCCTGGTCGCTCATCGACGCCGCGGAGGCGCTGTCGCCCCGCCGCGGGCGACTCTACACCCGCGATGCGCGGCGCTGCCGCCTGGCTCGCCCAGGGCGGTAGGGGTCCCAATGCTCACCCCCCGCTGACGCTGACGCTCCCGTCCACCGCGTCCGCCCGGATGCTCTTGTCGGCGGCGGGATCGTCGGTGACGCCCTCGGCGGTGACCGCGCCCGACGCGCTGAGGGTGAGGGCGTAGTCGCCCGTCGGCACGGCGATGTCGATGTCGCCGGCGGTGGACTCGATGTCGATCTGGCTGGGGAAGCCGGTCCAGGCGACGTCGGCGCCTCCGGACACGTCGGCGATGAGCAGGCCCATGGTCAGGTCCTCGCCGGTCAGGCTGCCGTCGGTCAACTCGACGCTGTGGTCGCCGGCCAGCTCCTGCAGCTTGAGGGTGCCGTCCGCCAGGTTGAGGGAGCCGGGCGCGGCCGTCTGCACGTCGATGAAGAAGTCGACCCAGCAGTCCGTGATGCGATCGCCGCAGACGCCTTCGATCTCCAGGACCCCGCCCACCACCTCCACGCGCACCGTGGGCAGGTCGCCCTCGTACTGGGCGACCGCGCGCGTGCTCCCGCGCGAGTTGGAGGAGCGCACGATCACGCTGCCCGAGTCCACGTTCACCGAATAGCGGTCGTAGTCCCGCGTGTGCTCGTAGTCCTGCGCGTCCAGCGAGTCGCTGCAACCGGCCAGCACCGCGATGAAGAAAACCAGGGCTCCGCGCACGTCTGCCTCCCGTCGCCCCGGCTTGACCACCGCCCAGGGCGACGCCATTGTGCCGCGGATGCTTCGCAGAATCTTTTGTTCGGCCCTGGGCGCCCTGCTGCTGGCGCTCGCGCCCCCCAGCCAGGCCGCGTCCCGGGACCTCCAGGCCTCCCTCGTCGCCGTGCAGACCCAGGCGCTGACGGCCCTGGTCAACATCCAGCCGGTCACAGAGTCGTATACCCGCGGAGAGCGCCGCAAGCAGGCCTCCGTCGGCAGCGGCTTCCTCCTGGACGACCAGGGTCACATCGTGACCAACTACCACGTCGCAGGCCGCGCCAAGCAGCTGATGGTGACGCTGTCCAACAAGGAGCGGATCGAGGCCACGCTGGTGGGCGAAGACCCCCTGACGGACCTGGCCGTCATCAAGATCCCCGCGGAGAAGGTGGCCGCCCTCAAGCTGCAGCCCCTGGAGTTCGGCTCGTCGGGTGAGCTGCAGGTCGGCCAGTTCGTCATGGCTCTGGGCTCGCCCCTCGCCCTGGCCCGCACCATGACCTTCGGCATCGTCAGCAACACCGAGCGCTACCTGCCCGACGGCATGTCCCTGCCCACCGGCGAGCGCACCGGCGAGTTCAACACCTGGATCCAGACGGACGCGGCCATCAACCCCGGCAACTCCGGCGGCCCGCTCATCGATCTGGCCGGTCGGGTCGTCGGCGTCAACGCGCGCGGGGCCACCTTCGCTGACAACATCGGCTTCGCCATCCCCGCGGACACCGCGCGCCGGGTGGCGGCCGACCTCATCGAGTTCGGGGAGGTCAAGCGCAGCTACGCCGGCATCCGCTTCCAGCCCCTCAAGGACTGGCAGGGTCTGTTCGACGTCCAGGACGACCAGGGCGCCCTCGTGGCCAACCTGGAGCAGGGCGGCCCGGGCGAGGCCGCAGGGCTGCGGGCCGGCGACGTCGTCCTGAAGTGGGGCGACGCCGACGTGGGCGCGCGCTTCGACGAGGAGCTGCCCGCGCTCTACCAGCGCATCGCGGACACCCCCATCGGCGCCGACCTCACCCTGACCATCCTGCGCCGGGACGAGGGGGAGATGACCCTGCAGCTCCGGACCCTGGAGATGGGCAAGCTGCAGGGCGAGCGCTTCGAGGCGGAGGCCTGGGGCTTCGCGGTCAAGGGCATCACCGCCCAGATGGTCTTCGACCTGGAGCTGGACACCAACGACGGCGTCTGGGTCGAAGGGGTGCGCACCGGCGGCCCCGCCCACCGCGGCGAGCTGCGGCGGGGACGCGTCATCCAGAGCATCGAGGGGCGGAACGTCAGCGACCTGGAGTCCTTCCAGGCCCTGTACGAGGAGCTCAAGGAGCAGGACGTCGTGCTGGTCGTGCGACGCTACGACAGCCGGAACTACGTGCTGGTCCGGGTGCGTGAGGAGACAGGCAAGTGAAGTCCCTCACCCCCCTGCTGATCGTCGCCCTGCTGCTCCCCGCCTCGGCCCAGGCCGCCAAGAAGAAGAAGAAGAAGCCGCTGCCCGTGCCCGCCTTCTACGAGGCGGCCAGCCCGATGATCGCCACCGTGGAGTTCGTGCAGGAGTACCTGGCCGGCGGACAGCGCCAGCAGACCCGGGGCTACACCGACGGCGTCGTGCTCACCGCCGACGGCCTGGTGCTCATCTCCGGCCGCGTGCGCTTCCCCCAGCGCTCCGGCTCGCGGCTGACCGGCGGCTCCCTGCCCGAGCTCAGCGACTTCCGCCTCAACTTCAGCGACGGGCGCGAGCTCAGCGCGGAGGTCCTGGCCTTTGAGAACGACCTGAACCTGGGCCTGCTGCGCATCACCGACGCGCCGGCCGAGGGCCTGCCCCACGTCGACTGGCGCGAGGGCTACGAGGCCCAGGTGGGCGACGGCCTGCGCACCCTGACGCTCTACACCCAGGAGTACGGCCGCAAGCCGGTCTATTCGGGGGTGGGCGTCAACGCGCTGCTGGACACCCCGCAGCAGGTCTGGAGCCTCAGCGGCGCCAGCAGCAACATCCTGGGCGCGCCCCTGTGGGACGAGAGCGGTCAAGCGGTGGGCGTGGTGGCCGAGGTCCCCATGAACCCCTGGGCCGGTCGGCAGGTCATGCCGGACCTCAGCGGGCCGGTGGGCCTGTCGTACGACCGCTTCAAGGGCTGGATCGCCCAGACGCTGCTGGAGGAGCAGAAGGTCGCGGCGGAGCAGAAGG
>CALCXL010000318.1 GCA_937907595.1 uncultured Pseudomonadota bacterium | reverse complement strand
GTGCTCATCGCGGGCGGACACATCGCCGTCCTGCAGAATCGCCTGGAGCTCTTCGGGCTGAGCGACGCGCTGCCGGGGCGCCCCGTCTTCGCCTGGTCCGCCGGGGCGATGGCCCTCACCGACCGCGTGGTGCTCTTTCACGACCACCCGCCCCAGGGCGCCGGCGACGCGGAGGTGCTCTCCCGCGGCCTGGGCCTGGTGCCGAACGTCGTGGTGCTGCCCCACGCCCGCCACCGGCTCCGCCTGGACGATCCGGTGCGCGTCTCCCTGCTGGCCTCCCGCTTTTCGCCCTCGCGCTGCGTGCCCTTCGATGAGGGCGACCGCCTGTCCTGGGACGGTCAGACGCTGAGCGCCTCGCCGACGTCGCGCTGGCTGCAGGCCGACGGCGCCATGCACCAGGGTGTGTCGCCATGAACCCGCCTCCCCAGGCCATCCACGCCTTTCGGCGCCGGGGGGAGCGCGCCCCGGCCGACGTGCACCGCTTCCTGGACCAGCACAGCTGGCCTCTGGTGGAGGGCAGCCACATCACCTTCGCCTGGCGGGGGGAGGCGGACGCCGTCAACCTGCGGCACTTCGTGTTCGGCCTGCCGTCGACCATGCCCATGCACCGCGTGCAGCACACGGACCTGTGGTTCACCACCATGGAGCTGCCGAGCGGATCGCGGGTCGAATACAAGCTGGAGGTGGTGCGCGGCCACCAGCGCGAGTGGATCCGCGATCCCCGCAACCCCTTCGTGGCGCGGGACCCCTTCGGCGGGAACTCGGTCTGCCAGGCCGATGGCTACAGCACGCCGGAGTGGATCGAGGTCGACGCGGAGGCCCGCGAGGGCACGCTGGAGGACCACGTGCTGTGCGACACGGCCTTCGGCGACGACCGCCGGGTCACGGTCTACCTGCCCGCGCGCTTCCGCCCCAGCCGCCGCTACCCGCTGCTGCTGGTGCACGACGGCGGCGACTACCTGGCCTTTGCGCGCTTCAAGACCGTGCTGGACAACCTGATCCACCGGGGGGAGGTGCAGCCGCTGATCGTCGCCCTGACGCACCCCTCGGATCGCCTGGTCGAGTACCCGGACGATTCGCGCCACATCGCCTTTGTGGCCGAGCAGCTGCTGCCCTGGTTGGAGGAGCGCTACCCCACCTTCGACACCCCGGCCAGCCGCTGCCTGATGGGCGCGTCCTTCGGCGCGGTCGCGGCGCTGTCCGTGGCCTGGCGGCACCCGGGGGTGTTCGGACGGCTGCTGCTGCAGTCGGGCAGCTTCGCGTTCACGGACATCGGCGAGCACAAGCGCGGCCCGGCCTTCGATCCGGTGGTGCGCTTCATCAACCAGTTCCGCGAGGAGCCGGGGCGCTGCAGCGAGCGGGTCTTCCTGAGCTGCGGCACCTACGAGTCGCTGATCTACGAGAACCGCTCCATGGTCCCCCTGCTCCAGGGCACCGGCATGCGCGTGCGCTACGTCGAGGCCCGGGACGGGCACAACTGGGAAAATTGGCGGGATCGGCTGCGCGAAGGGCTGTCCTGGCTGTATCCGGGGCCGCTGTGGATGGTGTACGAGTAACCCGAACCGCGATCGGGGGCGCATGAAGCCCCGTCCATCGCGGGCACGGAGGAGCAGGTCATGGCACGAGTCACCCGCACGATCGGGCTGTCCCTGGGGGCCGACCTCTGCTGGCCCGCGGCCTACGAGGAGGTCGTGCGCCGCCTGCAGCTGGAGCTGCCGTTGGGGCGCGACGTCGTCGACTTCGCCGTGGAGCGCGTCACGGTCGAGCCCTTCGACCTGCAGCAGCCCTGCCGCTACGACCTGGTCATCGACCGCCTGACCCACTGGTTCAACACCAGCCGCGAGTGGATCAAGAAGGCGGTGATCCTCGACGGCCTGTACGTGCTCAACAACCCGTGGTCGCTGCAGTCCATGGAGAAGCAGACCACCTACGTCGCCATGATGAAGCTGGGGCTGCCGGTGCCGCGCACCTGGCTGGTCCCGCCGCGCCGGCACGAGCCCACCGCCGACCTGCAGCCCACCCTGCAGCGCTACGCGCGCCTGTTCGACCTGGGCGAGATCGGGGAGGACCTGGGCTACCCGCTGTTCATGAAGCCCTACGACGGCGGCGGCTGGCGGGGGGTGACGCGGATCAAGGACGAGGCGCAGCTCCGCGCGGTCTACGACGAGAGCGGCGCCACCCTGATGCACCTGCAGGAGGCGATCGAGCCCTTCGACGTCTTTGTGCGGACGATCGGCGTGGGGCCCCAGGTGCGGGCGGTCCGGTACGACCCCGGCGCGGCCTTGCACGACCGCTACCAGGTCGACTTCCACTTCCTCAAGGGCGACGACTGGGCCTACCTGTCCGACCAGATGCTGACGATCAACGGCTTCTTCGGTTGGGACTTCAACTCCTGCGAGTCGCTGCGCAAGGACACGGTCTGGCACCCCATCGACTTCGCCAACGCGTGCCCCGACTTCCAGGTCACCAGCCTGCACTACCACTGGCCGGACCTGCTCAAGGACGTGCTGCGCTGGACCCTCTTCTGCGCCGCGACCAAGGCGGAGATGCGGCCCACCCTGGACTGGAAGCCCTTCTTTGCCATCGCGAAGAAGGACCTGCCCTTCCGGGAGCGCCTGGCGGGCTACGCCGAGATCACGCGCAAGCGCATGCAGGCCGACCGCTTCGCCGACTTCTGCGACAAGCACCTGAGCCACCTGGACGAGGTGGTCTGGGAGTTCATGGGCACCGACCAGGCGCGCGCGCTGGTGCGGGGCAAGGTGGCCGCGCTCTTCCCCGAGCACGAGGTCGACTCCTTCACCGCGCACTTCTGGGGCCTGATCCAGTTCTGGCGCAAGACGGAGGTCGACCGCCTGGACGCCGTCGGCAAGCCCCTGTCCGCCGACGTGCAGCAGCGCGCGCCCCTGCCCATCGCGAGGAAGGCATGAGCGACGACGTCCTGCGCGGGGGATGGTTCTCCGGGCGCCTGAACATGCACGTCAACGTGGCCCGCTGGGGGACCTGGGGGACGCCGGTGCTGCTCTTCCCCACCGCGGGCGGCGACGCGGAGGAGAGCGAGCGCTTCCTGATGATCCGGGCCCTGGCGCCGCTGATCGACGCCGGCCGCATCAAGGTCTACGCCTGCGACTCGGTGTCGGGTCGATTCTGGACCGACGGCCGCTCGTCGGGCTCCTTCCGGGCGAAGGCCCAGGTGCTGTTCGACAACTTCATCCGCGACGAGCTCGTCCCCGCCATCCACAGCGACTGCAACGGGGAGACCCCGGGCGTGATCGTGGCCGGCGCGTCCATCGGAGCCTTCAACGCCCTGTCGACGCTGTGCCGCAACCCGGCCCTCTTCTCGGCCGCCGTCTGCATGAGCGGCACCTACGACATGAGCCGCTGGATGAACGGCGACCACACCTTCGACTACCACGTGGCCTCCCCCCTGCACTTCGTGCCGGGGTTGGACGAGGACAGCGACCAGCTCAAGCTGCTGCGCAGCCGCTTCGTGCTGCTGGCGACGGGGGAGGGCCGCTGGGAGGCCCCCCAGGAGAGCTGGTCCGTGGCCAACGTCCTGGGGTCGCGGGGGGTGCCCAACCGGGTGGACGCCTGGGGCACCGACTACGACCACGACTGGACGACCTGGCGGGCCATGCTGCCCAAGTACCTGGACGAGCTCACCCGCTGAGCAACCGCCGCGCGCGCCGCGGGCCCCGTCGGGCCCTCTGAGGACCGGATGATCAACGTCGCCTTCGTCGCCCCCTTCCTGCGCCCCGCCACCCTCCGCTTCTTGCGCGCGATGGTGTCGGTGCCCGGCGCC
>CALCXL010000317.1 GCA_937907595.1 uncultured Pseudomonadota bacterium | reverse complement strand
CTCCCAGACCACGCTGCCGGTGGCGCGCAGCAGGCCGATCGCCTGGCGGTAGAGGCGCTCGGCGGGCTCCAGGTCGCCGCGCCGCAGCAGCAGGTTGGCCAGCAGGCCGCTGATGTAGCCCTCCAGGCGCTGGTTGCCGACGGCGCGGTCGATGATCAGGGCGCGGCCGAAGAAAGCGGCGGCCTCGTCGTGCTCCCCCAACTCCCGCAGGAGCGACGCGTATCAGCCCAGGGTCTGCCCCTCGGCCACGCGGTCGCCCACCTCGCGGTGCACGGCGAGGGCCTCGGCCAGCGTGGCGCGGGCCTCCTCCAGGCGGCCGGCCTGGGTCTGTTCAGCGCCCAGCCAGGACAGGATGCGGCCCTCCAGGGCCCGGGTGCCCAGGGCGCGGGCCTCCTTCAGGGCCCGCTCGTGCAGGGCGACGGCCAGCGATCGTCGACCGGCCAGCCCCTCCAGCCGCGCCTTCGCGTCGAGCAGCCTCACCCGCAGGTGGGGGGCGGGGCCCTCGGGCGCGCGCAGGATCTCGTCCAGGCGGGGCGGCGGGCCGGTGTGCGGGCCGCGACGCACCAGCAGCTCGGCTTCGGCCAACGTCGCCAGCGCGGCCACCCGCCCCTCCCCTGCTGCCAGGGCCCGATCGGCTGCGGCGCGCAGGTTCTCCAGGTCCAGGGGCAGCCGGCGCAGTTGCCGCAGGCCCGCGGACACGTCCAACGCTTCCAGGTTCGCGGACAGCCCGATGCGGGAGAACCAGTCCGCGTGGCGGGCCTCCACGTCAGCCAGCTCGCCGGCGGCGGCCAGCTCCTGTTCGGCGAAGGCGCGGATCGGCTCGTACAGGCCGAAGCGGGGCTCGCCGTCGACGCTGCGCACATGCAGCAACGAGCGGGCGAGCAGGCCCTCCACCACGTCGAAGATGAAGGGGGCTTCAGGCCCCATCAGCACAACGGCCTCGGCCGCGTCCAGGAAGAAGCCGCGACGGAACACCGACAGGCGCCGCAGGGCGCAACGTTGCCAGCGGTTGAGCTGCTCCCAGGAGGCGCGCACGGCCCGGCCCAAAGACCCGCCCTCGGCCATGCGCTCCACCACGCCGGTCCCCGAGTCCATCCCCTGCCAGCCGGACTCGCGCGCCTCCGCAGCGGCCAGCTCGATGGCGAGGGGGAGCCGATCCAGGCCCTCCAGAAGGGGGTCCAGCTCGGCGGGGTCCACGGTCAGCCCCGAGCGCAGCCGGAACAGATCGCGGGCCTCCTCCAGGCCCAGGGGAGCGAGCTCCAGCACCGTCTCCAGGGAGATGCCCAAGGGCGCCTGCGCGGTCACCAGGACGTGCAGGTCGGGGGCCTGCTCCAGCCACCGCTCCAGGGGGCCGGCCAGGGCGCCGCTGACCACGCCGTCCAGCACCAGCAGGGCAGGACCCAGGCGGGCGAGCCCGGCTCCCACCGTCCGCTCCATCGCGGCGGGGGAGACTCCCTGGGCGGCCATGCGCAACGACGTCGCCACGGCGAAGACGGCGGCGGGCGCGGTGGTGGCCTCCGTCGGCTCGCAGAAGTAGACGCGGCCGCGCTCCAGGGCCCGGCGGGCCAGGGCCTGGGCGAGGCGGCTCTTGCCGATGCCCGGGGGGCCCTTGACCGTGACCAGGCGGGCCCCGCGCAGGGTGGCCTCCAGCACGTCCAGCTCCGCCGCCCGGCCGACGAAGGGCGAGACCGGCGACGCGAAGGGCATGGAGCGGCCGTCCCCGCGCTCGGGCGCGGCGTTGAGCGTGGCCACCTCGAGACCGTCGCTCAGGCCCTCGGCCTCCAGGGAGAAGCGACCCTCCAGGGTGCCGAAGGACTCCGTCGCACCGTCAAAGCTGGTGATCGGGTCGGCCCACCGGCGCTGCACGGAGACCAGCGGGTCCGACGCCGCCGGATCCACCACGAAGGCGTCGGGCAGGTAGGACAGCAGCTCGGTGGGCGGGTCCATGGCGTCGGCGGCGGGCAGGGGGAGGTGACCCAGCAAGCCTCCGTGTGGCTGCAGGAGGCCGGCCAGCGACGGCCCGGACAGGTCCGGGGTGAGCAGGGAGCGCAGGGCGTCGGCCAGGTCCTGGGCGCTGGCGATGCGGTCCTCGACGCGCAGGCGCAGGCAGGAGCGCATCACCGGGGCCAGGCCGGGCACGTGCTCGTCGACCTCCTCCAGGCCCTCTCCCACGAGGAACTGCCGCTCCAGGGCGACCATGCGGTTGCGGATCGCCCGCGCGCCCTTGCCGCCGAAGAGGGAGCTCCCCAGGGCGCAGCGATGCAGGATCGCCCCCATCGCGAAGAGATCGGCCCGCCCGTCCACCGGCTTGCCCGCCAGCTGCTCCGGCGCCGACCAGGCCGGCGTCCCCCGGAAGGACCGCGTCTCCTCCAGCTGCCAGGCGCGCACGCGGGCGATGCCGAAGTCCGCGATCTTGGCCAGCCCCTGGGGGGACAGCAGCACGTTGCCCGGCTTGAGGTCGCGGTGGACCAGCCCGGCGCGGCGCCCCTCCACCAGCAGCCCGTGGGCGTGGGCCAGGCCGCCGCAGAGCTGCAGGGCCAGCTCCAGCGTGGCGCGGGGCGGCACGATGCGGTGCTGCCGCACCAGCTCCAGCAGGGTGGGCCCCTCCACCAGCTCCATGGCGATGTAGGGCGAATCCCCCTCTTCGCCGAGCTCGTAGACGTCGACGATGTTGGGGTGCCGGAGCAGCCCGCCGAGCCGAGCCTCCCGCAGGAAGAGCTCGCGGCTCTCCACCCCGCCCACCGCGGGCATGGGCACCAGGATCTTGACCGCGACCTTCTTGCGGAAGCCGGCGGGACCGTGGAGTTCGGCGAGGTAGACACGGGCCATGCCGCCCTGCCCCAGCACGTCCAGCAGCCGGTAGCGGCCGAACTGGACCGGCAGGTCCGTGGGGCGCAGCTCGTGCCGGGCCAGCACCCCGTCTAGCCGACCAGGCCGATCGCCTCGATCTCCACCAGCCCCGACTTCGGGAGCTCGGCCGCCTGCACCGCCGCGCGGGCCGGATAGACCGCGTCGCCCCCGCCGTGCGCAGCCGTGAAGACCTCCGCGTAGACGCCGTTCATCACCGCGAAGTCGGCCATGTCGCGCAGGAAGACCGTGACCTTGACCACCTGGGTCAGGGAGCTGCCGCCGGCCTCCAGCACCGCGGCGACGTTGGCCAGGGCCTGCCGGGTCTGCTCGGCCACGCCGCCCGGCACGAAGGCGCCGTCAGCGGACATGCCCAGCTGCCCCGAGGTGTAGACGAAGTCGCCCGCGCGGATGCCCTGGCTGTAGGCGCCGATGGCCGCGGGGGCGCGGTCGGTGACGATGCGTTCGGGGCTCATTCGTCCTCCTCGGGCGGGTGGTACACGCCGACGTAGGGGATGTTGCGGAAGTAGCCGCCCAGGTCCAGGCCGTAGCCGACCACGAAGCGGTTGGGGATGGTGAAGCCGATGTAGTCGGGCAGCAGCGGGGTGCCGGGCTGCCGGCCCTCGGGCTTGTCCAGCAGGGTGGCGATGGCGACGCTGGCCGGCTTGCGGTGGGCGAAGACGTCGAGCAGGTAGCGCAGGGTCAGGCCCGTATCGACGATGTCCTCGACGATCAGGACGTTCTTGCCCTCGATGGGGTGGCTGAGGTCCTTGACCAGGCGCACCACGCCGGAGCTCTCCATGCCGCCGCCGTAGGAGGAGACCTCCAGGAAGTCGACCTGCACGGGCACGGTGATCGCGCGCATGAGGTCCGACAGGAAGGGCACCGAGCCCTTGAGGATGCCGACCATCGTCAGGTCCCGCCCGGCGTACTCCTCGCTGATGCGGGCGCCCAGTTCGGCGATGCGCGCTTCGATGCGGGGGCGGTCGATGAGGGTCGAGACTCGCTCGATGGAGGGGATCACGGCAGCTCCTTGCAGGTTGGGGGGGGAGTCTATCCCACGGTGCGGGGAGGGAGCCGAGAGCCAAGCCCGGGCCGGGGCGGAGTCGGGACGGGGGCGGGAGCGCGTCGGCGGACCCGATCAGCGGCGGCGCCGGCCGATCAGCAGGAGCAGTGGGAGCAGCCAGTGGCGCGGGACCGAGCCTGGACCCATCCGACAGCCCAGGCAGCCTTCGTCCCAGCACTCGGGGTCGCCGACGCCTCCGTCGACGTCGCCGTCGCAGTCCTGATCGATCCCGTCGTCGCAGACCTCGGCCTGCTCGGGGTGGATCCCTGCGTCGTCCGGTCCGCAATCCTCCACGTCGGACCAACCGTCCCCGTCGGAGTCCGGGGGGCCGGACGCGGAGTCGTCGTCGTCGACCGCGTCGTCGTCGTCGGCCGAGTCGTCGTCGTTTGCGCTGTCGTCGTCGTCCCCCGAATCGTCGTCGTCCGCTGAATCGTCGTCA
>CALCXL010000316.1 GCA_937907595.1 uncultured Pseudomonadota bacterium | reverse complement strand
CGATGCCCTCGTCGAAGAAGGGTCGCTGCTGCCGGACGATGCTCTCGGTCACCTTGTAGATGGTGCGCTGGCGCTGGTAGATGCTGCGGATCAGCCACTGGGCCGACCGGAGCTTCTCCTGGATGTACTCCTTGTCGCCCTTCTGCGCGCCGGACAGCACCCGGCGGTAGTAGTCGGAGACGCGGAGCTTTGGCACGCCCTCCTCGTTCAACTGGATGATGTATTCGTCGCCGGACTTGATGATGTAGATGTCCGGCGTGATGTAGCGGGCGTCCTCCTGGGCGAACTCCCGGCCGGGCCGGGGCTCCAGGGTGCCCATGCGGCGCACGGCGTCGATGACCCGCTGCAGGGACACGCTCAGCGCGCGGGCGATGCCCTTGAAGTCCTGCTTCTCCACCTTCGACATGTGGTCCTGCAGGATCGCGATGAGCACCTTGTCGTCGGAGTGCAGCGCCTTGGCCTGGATGAGCAGCGACTCCGCCAGGGTGCGGGCGCCGACGCCCAGGGGATCCAGGCCCTGCACGATGGCCAGGCCGTCCTCCAGGTCGTCCATGTCGGCGCCGTCGACCTGCGCCAGCTCCTCCAGCGACATGCGCAGGAAGCCCATGGTGTCCAGGTTGCCGATGATCGACGCCGCGGCGGCCTGCTCCCGGGGGTTGCACTCCTCCATGTGGAGCTGCCACATCAGGTGCTCGGTGAGGGTGTCACCGCGGGTCAGGGTCTGGTCGTAGGTGGGCAGATCGTCCGAGTCGCGGCGGATCTCCGAGCCGGTCTTGGGGCTGGACGAGTACGCGTCCAGGTACTTCTCCCAGTCGATCTCGGTCTGCTCCTTCTGGCCCTCGCCGTTGGGGTCGTCGACCGCCGTGACCTCCTTCTTGGCCTCGGCGATGTCGTCGCGACGCTCCTCGACCTGCTCCTCCAGGACCGGGTTCTCCACCATCTCCTGCTGGACCAGGTCCGCCAGCTCCAGGTGGTTGAGCTGCAGGAGCTTGATCGCCTGCTGCAGCTGCGGCGTCATCACCAGCTGCTGGCTCAACTTCAGGTGCTGCTTGAGCTCGAACGCCAAGGGGTAGACCTCCCGAGAAACCCCGTAGATCCGGGGGGTTCCTCACTTCCTCAGTGTGGATCGTAGGCCGGCCAACGAACCACGTCAACCGCGGCAGAACGCAGTTGGCGCGATATCTGCATAACCCGCCTTCGCCGTCCGTCAAGCCCCGAAGTAGCGACGCGCTCCCGGCTGCGCCTCGAAGCCGCGACGGGGGCCGTCGTGGGCCAGGACTCCGGCCTCGATCAGGAGGACCCGGCCGACCACCTCCAGCACATCCACCGCGGCGTGATCGCTCACCAGCAGGGTGACGGCGGCGGGCAGGCCCTCCAGGGCGCCGGCCAGGTGCCGACGGGCGGCGGGGTCCAGGCCCGCGAAGGGCTCGTCCAGCAGCAGCAGCGAAGGGCGGGTCAGCAGGGCGCGGGCGATCTCCACCCGCCGCCGCTCCCCGCCGGACAACACGGCTGCGGAGCGATCGGCGATGGGCGCCAGGCCCCACTGCTCCAGCGCCTGGCCGAGCTCATCGGGCGTGGACGGCAGGCCCCGGCGGGCGGGCGCGCGCAGGGCCAGGGCGAGGTTCTGGCGCACGCTCAGGTCGCGAAAGACCGTGGGCTCCTGGGCGACGTAGCCCAGCCCGCGGCGCGCGCGCTGGTGCAGGGCCTCGTGGCCCACGTCGATGCCGCCCAGCAGGACCTGCCCCGCCCGAGCGCCCAGCCGGCCCGACAGCAGATCGAACAGGGTCGTCTTGCCCGCCCCATTGGGACCGACCAGGGCCACCCGCTCGCCGGGGGCCACCCGCAGGTCGATCCCGGCCACCGCGTCGGCGCGCCCCCAACCTCCGCGCAGGCCCCGGGCCTCCAGCGCCGCCCGGGGGCGGAGGGTGCGGGCCGTCACTCGAGGCCCTGCACGGCGCCCAGGCCGCCCAGCCGCACGGCGTCGGCCAGGCCTTCCAGGGGGCAGCCCCCGCAGCTCCAGCGCCCGCCGCCCAACCAGGTGACCGTGGGTGCGTCGCCGTCAACGCGGCCGTCGACGTCCCAGCGAGCGTCCTGCAGGACCAGGGGGCCCTCGGGCCAGGCGCCGTCGGCGGTGCGGGCGGTGACGGTGGCGAAGGCGACGTCCGCGCCCTCGGGCAGCAGGCCCAGGATCAGGGTGTCGAAGCGGCCGGACACGCGGCCATCGACCCAACGACCCTCGGCCCGGCTGGCGCTGAGCTCGGCGGTCCACCCCGGCTCGACCTCCCCCCGCCAGGCCACCCCCTCGGCCTCAGCGACCCAGCGCTCGGGGTCCAGGGGCAGGGGCGGCACGCCGGCGGGCGCGCAGGCGGGCAGCAGGGCCAGGAGCAGGACGGCGAGGGCCTGCACCCAGGCCCAGGAGGAGGGGGAACGCTGGATCGCCGCCGCGAGCTCGGACACGGCCACATCGGCGGCGTCGGCGCCTTCGAGGCGGCGCAGGGTGAAGCCGTCGTCCGCGCCCAGAGCCAGCCAGACGGGGGCGCCTTGGCGGCGGGCCCAGCGCACCAGGGCGTCGGGGGCGCCGATGGGGCCGTCCACGAAGGGCAGGGCGCGGCGGCCGGGGCGGTAGGGGCTGGCGCTGTCGATGAGCACGACGACGGCGTCCCCGTCGCGCAACGCGCGGGTGGCCGCGCGCCAGCCGGAGCGATCCCGGGGCAGGGAGCGCACGCCGGCCCGCGAGCGCAGGGACGCCAACAGCGCGGCGGAGCGGGGCAGACGGGGCCACGGGGCCGCGACGAC
>CALCXL010000315.1 GCA_937907595.1 uncultured Pseudomonadota bacterium | reverse complement strand
GCCCGTGCCTACCTGGACGGCGCAGCAAACTAGCGCATTCGACGCCATGATCGATTCGGCGCGGGAATTTCCCCAACGCGGACCGCAGCCCGTTGCAGCGGGCATTCAGGGGGGTCGGGGGGCGTCAGGTGAGGAGGCCGGGCGGGCCGTCAGGAGATGGCGCGGACCTGGACGCTGCGGCCTTCCTTGCGGAACTCGACCTTGCCCAGGCGCTCGAGCACGGGCGCGACGTAGCTGGCGAAGCGGCCGCGGTAGCCCTTGCGGATGCCGTACCAGCCTCCGACGGGGTTGTCGGCCGAGCGCCCCCAGGCCTCCACCGTGCCGGGCTTGGTCTCCGCCTTCTCGTCCTTGTTGCCCAGGTCCATCCAGTCGCCGTGGGCCACCAGCATGGCGTGCAGGTCGTCCAGGGCGCTCAGCTTGTAGTGCAGCCAGGTCTTGCCTACCTGGCAGTGCAGGACGTCCTTGTCCTCGTCGATGTGCATCTCGAACTGCGAGGTGCCCAGGGGGGTGGTCAGGATCCAGGGGTCGCCGGGGACGCCGCTGCCGCTCATGGGGTGCTCCTTTGAAGTGGAGGGGGGAGTTTGCCATGGGGGGTGGGGGGAGATCGTTGTCGGACGAAACCTGGCCCGCCCATCGCTGCGCTGTCGTCCCTGGGGTGCCGCACACCGACGTGCCGGCGAACAGCAAGGAATCGATCATGCGCTGGAATCTGACCGTCCTCATTGTCCTCACCGTGGCCGCCTCGGTCCCGGGGTCGGCGTCCGCTGACTTCACCCTCACCCCCATGACCTCCGGACTGGCCTCCTGCCCCCCCGCTCAAGCGTGGTTCGCTGGAGCCTGCCGGGACGACAGCTGGGTCTTCGCAAACCTCGGCCACGTGGATGCTGCAGCGGGCGTGCGGGAGGAGAACAACGATGCTCCCCTCCGCGTTCTCCGGGGCGACAGCATCTCCTGGGTCGCCCCCGTGCGGGTGGATGCTGGAGCCAAGAAGGACACCCGGAGGCTCGATGCCGGGCTTGTCGCAGCCCTGGCGGAAGCCCGTGGCGAGTCGGAGGAGTGGACGAAGACGATGGCGGAGGCCGACCAGCTCATGCCGACCCGTCACCTCCCGGAGTTCGCCGTCGCGGTCAGGGCTGTGGACCCCGATGCGGTCCTCGGCGGGTTTCTCATCCAGCGACGGGTGACGACGTCGGTGGAGCCGGTCGGAAACGGCTTCGCCGCCACGCTGGTCGAGGAGCGCCTCGACCTCGCCGCCCCGGGGGGGCCTCGCCTCGTCGAGGTCCAGCGGCTCGCCTTTGACCCGACGCTCGCTTTCCCGGCCTGTGGGGACGAGGGGAACTGCGTCCTGGCCTACGCCTACTCGCCGGGCTGCGCGGAAGAGATGCTCGCCGCTGCGGAGTCTGAGTGGGTCTACTTTCGCACCCTCGTGGTCGGTACCCTCGAGGAGATCGTCGCGGCCCGCGATGCCATGGCGATCGCCTTCGCGGAGCTCCACGCCTGCCTCGGCCTGACCAACTGACCGGAGCGAAGCTGCTCCAGGCCCCCCGCCCCGAACCTGAGAGGTCCAGATCGTGAACGCTCCCTCCTCCGAGGTCCTGGTGCAGGTCGCAGGCTTGTCCCGTCGCTTCGGGTCCGTGGTTGCGGTCGATGATCTGAGCTTCGAGGTGCGGGGCGGGGAGTGCCTGGGGCTGCTTGGGCCGAACGGTGCCGGGAAGAGCACAACCCTGGCCATGCTCGTCGGGCAGCTGGCACCGGATCGCGGGACGGTGACGGTGCTGGGCCTGGACTGCACCACCCAACGGGCCGATGTCATGCGCTTCCTCGGCTACGTGCCGGATTCTCCGCAATGGCAGGACGGCCTGACGGCGCGCCAGTTGCTGCGCTTCGTAGGCTGGTCCCACGGCTCACGAGGCACCGCGCTGCGGGAGATGGTGGAGGTCGCGCTCGCGGAGCAGGGACTCGCCGGGGTGGGCGACCGGTCGGCCTCGGCCTTCTCCCTGGGGATGGCCAAGCGGCTGGCGCTGGCCGCGGCGAGCCTTCACGCACCCCGGGTGCTGGTCCTCGACGAGCCCGGTTCAGCCCTCGACCCCCCAGGGCAGGCGGATCTGGATGAGCGAATCCGTGGGTGGGTCCGGGGCGGCGCCGGTGTGCTCCTGTGCACCCATCAGGTCGAGCAGGCGGAGCGGGTGTGTGATCGCATCCTGCTCCTGGCCCGGGGGCGGCTCGTGGCCGACGGGACCGCCTCGGAGCTTTGCGCCCGGGCCGGGACCCGCACACTCCGCGAAGCCTTCCACGCCCTCAACCCGACGCCGTGACCACGCGCTCCCTTCAGTCCAACGTTTCCCTGAGCTTGCGGCTGCTCCTCCTGGAGCTCCGGGCCCTGCGGAGCCAGGGCAAGGAGTCCTCGTCGGGCTGGTTTCGTTCCGTGGCCTTCCCGGCGTTGCGTTTTCTCGTCCTGGTTGTTCTCGTCGACGAGTTCTTCCTGGGCATCGCAACCGGCGTCGCCCGTCCCCAGTCCCTCGATCCCTGGGTCCGGATGCGGACGCTGATGGGGCTCGTGGTGGTCTGGGACTTCGCCCAGCGGTGGGTGCAGGCCCAGGATCGAAGTCAGCGCCCATTGGGCTGGCTGGCGGCGCTGCCCATTCCCGACGCCACGCTCCGCCGCAGCCGCCGCGTGGCCCGGGTGCTCAGCGGACCCCTGTGCACGGTCGGGTTCCCCCTGACCTGCGGGCTGGCCCTGCACACACCCGGGGCCCGGCTGCTGCCCCTGGCCCCCCTGGTTCTGGCCTGGTCCCTGGAGGCGCTGGCCGACCTGGCGGCGCGCATCGTGGACCGCCTGCCTGGGGTCGGCTTCGTTGCGGCGAGGGAAGCGGCCCGCATCGTCTCCACGTTGCTGTTCGCGCTCTTCCTGCTGGCGTTCATCGACGGCGGCAACTGGCAGTCGGGGTTGGTTCCCGGGGCGGCCGAATGGGCCGCCGGCCTGCTCCAGTGGGGGCCGGGTCGGATCTGGATGGGACCCGCGGCCCTCATCCTGCTGGGGGTCGCGTTGCTGGGCCCCGTGGTGCCCAGGCCCCGCGTCCAGCGGAGGGAGCCCGTTGAGAGCCAACTTCCTGGCGGCCTCCTGCTCCTGGGGTTGGTGGATCCGAGCTCCACCGTCCTGCACGCGGTCGCCTGGACCGCGGTGGTGGTCGGGCTCTTTCGCGGTCGCGATTGGGCGGTGTTGCACGTCTGGCTCGCGTCGGCACCTGTGGCTCTGCTCGCTGCGACGCGGCTGGGCCTGAGGTCCGCTGCCTGCGGACCCCTCTTGTTGACCCTGCCCGAAGAGCCGCACCGACCGCTGCTGCGCGCTGCGCTGGTCTTGTCCGCGGTCGCCGGGGTCACGAGCGCCCTTGGTGGCCTGACGGCCGGTCTCCGTCCCGACGTGGCGCTGAACGTCGGCGCTCTGTTGGGCGCGGCCCTGCTCCTGTCCGTGGCGGTCGCTCGGCTCGCAGCCGGGAGGGCCGACGGCCGCGCAGTCACAGGCGCCCTGGTCGCTACGCTGTCCCTGGGCGGGCTGGTCCTGCTCTCGCCCGCGGCCTTGCACATGCGGGTCAGCGTGCTGCTCCTGGGGATGGGCGCTGCGGTCGTGGTCTGGGAGCGACTGGCCCGTCGGCTGGGGTCCTGGGACGACCCGGCACGGCAAGACAGGCCGCTTGATGGGGTCGACGCGCTGGCAGCGACGGGGCTCTTCCTGGTCCTGGCCGCGGCCTGGGGCGGGGTGTCGAGCGCGGCAGGAGTGGACAGCCTCCCCGCGACCCGACTCCTCGCGGGGCAGGGTGGGGCCCTGCTTGCGCTGGTGATCGCTGCCCGTCGCCGCGGGAGCCTGCCGCGAGGAACCCCCTCCGCACCGGGGCGGTTCGGGGTCGGCGTCGCCCTGGGGGCGGGGGCCGCGGCCGGGGTGCTGTGGTTGGCGGGGGAAGGGCTGGGCCTGGACATCGCGGCCGCCCCGAGCGCCGCACCGTCCCTCCTTGCGCTCGCGGGCGCGGTGCTCGTGGCCCCGTTCTTCGAGGAGTGGACGATGCGCGGTCTCTTGTTGCCGGCGCTCGCGAGGCGCCACGGGACCGGCTTGGCGGTCCTTGCTTCCGCAGCGGTCTTCGCCGGCCTGCACCTGGATGGGGGCTGGCCGCTGCGGATCGCGCTGGGGCTCATCTTCGGGCTCGGTTCCCTGCGCGGCGGACTGGCCGCCGCTGTGGGGCTGCACGCGGGTGCGAACCTCTACGGGATGCTGCGGGGCCTGGTGTAGCCACCGGCCTCTCGAAGTCATCGGTGCGCGATCAGCCTCACCCCCGCTCGCGCCACAGCTTCAGCATCTCCCAGATCGTCTTGACGATGACGTCGGGCTTGCCGCCCTTGGCCACGCCGCCCTGGCGGGGGCGGTAGACCGACGGCACCTCCGCCACGCGCTTCCCGCGGTCGCGGCTGCGCACCAGGATCTCCTCCAGGAAGAAGACGCCGCGGGACTGGGGCTCGATCTCCGCGAAGATGTCCGTGCGCCACAGGTGCACCCAGTTCACGTCCTGGAACTGGTGGTCGAACAGCGTGTTGCACAGGGTCAGGAAGACCCAGGAGCTGGCCAGGCGGTAGGCGGTGTAGTCGTCGCGGGAGAGGCGGTGGCCGATGACGATGTCCGCGCCCTCGTCCGCTGCCTGCACGAACATGGGGATCTCCCCGTGGTCGAACTGGCCGTCGGCGGGCACGTAGATGACGTAGATGCCGTGGGCGTGCTGCACCCCGGTCCAGATCGCCTGGCCGCTGCCCTGGTTGTTGCGGTGCTTGACCAGGCGGACCCCGGGGCGACGGGCGCCGTAGTCCAACGTGATCTGCGCCGAGCGATCGCGGCTGCCGTCGTCGACGACGATGACCTCCCAGCTGAAGTCGGCCTCGTCCAGCACCCCGCAGAGCTCGTCCAGGGTGGCCTGCAGCGTGGCCTCCTCGTTGAAGCAGGGCACCACCACCGTGACCTTCGGCTCCGTCGCCTCCGTCATGGCTTCTTGAGCACGCAGCTGCCCAGCACCAGCCGGTCCAGGCCCGTGGTCGCCCAGCAGCGGATGGCGTCGTCCGGGGTCAGGACCATGGGCTCGCCGCGCACGTTGAAGGAGGTGTTGAGCAGCACGGGCACCCCGGTCAACTCCCCGAAGGCCGCGATGAGGGCGTGGTAGCGGGGGGCGCCGGCGGCGTCGACGGTCTGCAGCCGCGCCGTGCCGTCGACGTGCGTGATCGCGCCCAGGCGGGAGCGCCGGTCCGCGCGCACGGGGTGGACCTTCTGCATCCAGGGCACCGTGCAGCCCGTCGGCAGGTCGAAGAAGTCGGCCGCCGCCTCCACCGTCACCGAGGGCGCGAAGGGCCGGAAGCCCTCCCGGAACTTCACCCGGGCGTTGAGCACGTCCTTGTTCTCCGTCGGCCGGGGGTCCGCCAGGATCGAGCGCCCGCCCAGGGCCCGCGCGCCCAGCTCCGCCCGGCCCTGGAACCAGCCCACCAGCTCCCCGTCGGCCAGGGCCTGGGCCGTGTCCGCGATGACGTCGTCGGGCTCCGTCCAGCGCCAGCCCCCCCGCCGCAGGGCGTCGCGGCAGGCGTCGTCGTCGAAGGCCGGACCCCAGCGATCCGTGGTCCAGCGGTGCCGATTCGTGCCCCCCTGGATGACGTGGTGGGCCCACAGCGCAGCGCCCACCGCCGTGCCGCCGTCGCCCGAGGAGGGCTGCACCCAGACCCGATCGAAGGGCCCCTCACGCTCCAGTCGGCCGTTGGCGACGCTGTTCATGGCCACCCCGCCGGCCATCACCAGGTTCGGCAAGCCGGTCTTGTGGTGCGCGCGCTTCGCCAGCCCCAGGATCGCCTCCTCGGTCACCGCCTGCGTGGCCCAGGCCAGGGCCATGTGGTGCTCCGTGGGCTCCTCGTCGGGGCGCCGGGGCGGGCCGAACTCCCCCAGGAAGCGGGCGCTCACGCGCGCGGGCGTGTCCAGGTAGTGCTCGAAGCAGCGGAGGTCGAGCTCGAAGGGCTGCTCGGCGTCGCCGCCCTCGACGGTGCCCAGGAGGGCCCGGAAGCGCGCCAGGTAGCGGTCGTCGCCGTAGGGGGCCAGGCCCATGACCTTGCCCTCGCCGTTGTTGGGCCGGAAGCCCAGGTGGGCGGTCAAGGCGGCGTAGAAGGAGCCCAGCGACTGGGGCACGCGCACGGTGTCGTGCTCTTCGTAGACCCCGCTCCGCCACGCGCCGATGGTGGTGCTCACCCGCTCGCCGAAGCCGTCGACGGTCAGCACCGCGGCGTCGTCGAAGGGGGAGGGCCAGTAGGCGACGGCGGCGTGGCAGCGGTGGTGCGTGACGTGGTGGATGGTCAGCGGCGCGCGGCCGTCCAGGTGCACGATCTGCGTGGTGTGCGGCGAGGCCAGGTCCCCCGAGGGGGGCCGGAAGGCGCCCAGGAGCTGCGCGGGCACCATGTGCAGGAAGTCGCCGTGGTGCCCGTAGGCGCTGGCGCGGCCGGGGTGGGCGAAGTCCAGGTGCAGCGCGGGGTTCCAGAAGAAGGCGACGGCGTCGACGCGATCGATGGACGTGTCCCCGGCGGCCAGGCAGTAGGCGATGGCCTGGGCCGGCCAGGAGCGGTCGTGCTTGATGCGGCTGAAGCGCTCCTGCAGGGCGGCGGCCACGGTCACGCCGTCGCGCAGCAGGGCGGCCGACGTGTCGATGCCGAAGCTGATCCCCAGGACGTCCACTCAGATGCCGCCGATCGCCGAGTCCAGCGCCTTGTCGAAGGCCGACTCCCCGCCCTGGCTGGGGCCCAGGTCGCCGTCGTTGCGGCGGATGGCCTTGAGCTTGTCGACCGCTTCCTTCACCGCGTCGTCGTCGCCGATCGTGTCGCGGATGGTGTCGACCATCACCGGGTACTTCTCGGCGCAGTACTGCTCGCTGTCGGCCTCGCGGGTGTCGCCCACCAGCTTGCCGTAGAAGAGGCGGCCGTAGACGTCGGCGGGCACCCCGAACACGCAGGTGGCCTGGGTGTCGAAGAGGATGAACTGCTTCTTGAGCTTCCTCTTGCCGCTGATGCCCAGCTCGTCCAGGCGCTGGTCGGACTCCGACTCCTCGTAGATGGGGGAGAAGTGGTGGATGCCGTAGACCTGGCTGTAGAAGCGGCGGTTGCGGCGGATCACCGTCTCCATCTGCTCGGGGATGGTGGACTGGGCGCGGATGGAGCCATCGGCCAGGTAGGGGACCTGGTTCTCCAAACACCAGGTGATGGCGAAGGCGTGCATGGACAGCCGGCAGCCCAGGCAGACCAGGGACGACAGGTTGAAGCCGTACTCCTTGATGTCCTCCACCGGGTCGCCGCCCAGGATGTCCTTGATGTAGTGGCGGATGTCCAGGATCAGGTGGGTGACGCGGTCCTCGCCGAAGTGGGCGGCCAGCTTCTTTGCGTGCACCTTCGTGTTGTTGATGAAGAGCAGGTAGCCCGGGTCGAAGGTCAGCAGCGTGACGCGGTCGAACTCCTCCAGCATCTGCGCGGCGGCCAGGGTGGAGTCGGTGCCTCCGGAAAACAGGACGGCGGCGTGGTCTTTGCGGGCGCTCATCGCGGCTCCTCGTGCGCGGCCAACAGGGACTCGCGCAGGGCGTGGGCGGTGCGCTCCAGCTCCAGGGGGGTGATGCCCGGGAACATGGGGAGCGACAGGACCGAGGACACGAGGCGCTCGGTGATGGGGAGGGGGCGGTTGCTTGGGTAGGGCGCCATCTGATGGGTCGCGACGGGGTAATGCAGGCCGACGCCGACGCCGCGGGCCTTCAGCCCGGCCACCACCGCGTCGCGGATCGTCGGGTCCACCTCCACCACGAACAGGTGGTAGACGTGCCCGGGATCGTCCGCCGGCAGCTCCACGCCGGGCACGTCGTTGAGCAGCGCGCGGTAAGCGTCCGCCGCGAAGCGCCGCTGCTCGTTCCACTGCCGCAGCACGTCGAGCTTGATGTGCAGCATCGCCGCCGCCAGCTCGTCGAAGCGCGAGTTGTAGCCGAGCTCGGCCACCGCGTGCTTGCCCGATCGGCCGTGGTTGCGCAGGCCCCGCAGGCGCTCGCACAGCGCCTCGTCCTGGCTGAGCACCATGCCCGCGTCGCCCAGGGCGCCCAGGTTCTTGGCCGGATAGAAGCTGTAGCAGGTCAGGGTGGTCTCGCCGGCCACGCCGGGGCTGCCGTGAGCCTGGGCCGCGTCGCCGATCACGTGGACGTCGGCCCGATCGGCCCCCTGGAGCACCGTGTTGATGCCGTCGGTGTCGGCCCGGTGGCCGTAGAGATGCACCGGGATCACCGCGCGGATCCGCTCCGCGCCGGGCTCTCCCAGGATGCGGTCCAGGTCGATGGGGTCCAGGCAGCGGGTGCCCGGGTCCGGCTCGGCGAAGACCACGTCGGCGCCGACGCGTCGGATGCTCTCCGCTGTCGCCATGAAGGAGTTGGAGACGGTGACCACCGCGTCGCCGGGGCCGACGTCCAGGGCCCGCAGCGCCAGCACCAGGGCGTCGCTGCCCGATCCGCAGCCCACGCCGAAGCGGCTGCCCTCGTGCTCGGCGAACGCCTGCTCGAAGGCGCGGGTGCGCGGCCCCAGGTGGAACTGGCCCGACTGCAGGACCTGGTCGAAGGCGCGCCGGAAGCGCTCCGCCAACGGCTCGTGCATGCGCACGAGGTCGACGAAGGGGACCGGTTGGGTCACTTCGCGTCCTGCGAGGGGGTCTCCTTGTCCGCGGCCTCGGGGGCGTCGGCGGCGTCGGCCTTGGGGGCGTCGGCGGCTTCGGCATCGGCGGCCTTCGGGGTGTCCCCGCCCGCGGCGTCGGTGATGGGGATCAGGCCTTCACCGCCCTCCTGGCGGAGCAGGGCGTCCAGGGACTCCAGCATCTCCGCCCCCACCACGCCGTCGGGGCAGACCTGGTTGCGGCGCAGGGCCACGGAGTCCTCGATCTTGCCGCGGTACTTGCCCTCGGACTTCAGGTGCACCCGCACCCGCTCGACCCACTGCTCGCTGGCGCCGTAGCGCTCGTAGACGGCGGCTTCGGCCCGGCCGCGCAGGGTCTCGTCGTCCTTGTAGTGGGCGCGCACGCACTCCAGCTCGGCCTCCACCAGGGCGAAGTCCTCCTTGCCCAGGCCGTTGCGGGACAGCCGGGTGTCGTCCGCGCCGCCTTCCTCGCCCTTGGCCCGACCGCTCTTGTCCTTGTCGGCCTTGTGGTCCCGGCCGGCGGCGCCCAGCTCACCCGATGCGCTGGGCGGTGGCGCCTCCAGGTCCTCCGGCGGCCGACAGGCGGGCAGCAGGAAGAGCAGCGACAGGGCGATCGAGAGGAGTCGGGCGTGGTGCATGTGGGGCCTCGATGGGGCAGAGCCGGCATGGTAGCCGGCCGGGCCCTGGATTGCGGCCCGTGGTGCGGGGCTGGGCGCCTCTCAGGCGGACTTCCAGTCGCACCAGGCCCGGACCACGGCCTCCAGCCCAGCGCGCTTGGCCTGCACGTCGTCCAGACCCTGGAACTTCATGGTGCGCGCGACCGCTCCGTCGCCCTCCAGCAACGGGTGCTCGCCCGGGATGGTGGCGCCCACGTGGAACATCAGGCTGCCGTGCTTCTTGCTGCGGGGATTGAAGCTGGCCAGGTTGCCGCCGCAGGTGAAGGTGGGGGCCTTCCACTTGACGCACTCGGTCATGCGGGGATCGGCGGCGAGGATGATGTCCCGGACGGCGAGCAGCACGTCCTTCTGGGGGTTTTCGTAGGCGGCGAACCAGGAGTCGACTTCGGGGTTCTTGTTCATGGGGCGATGGTAGCCGGAGGGCGGACGGGGATCGAGTGGTGCGCACGCGCGCGCGAGGGGAGCGAAGCCAAGTTGTGCGGGCGGGGCAGGTTGTTAAGGTTCGCCGCCGCCTCCGGTCCGGAGGCCAGGAGTCGCCCCATGCCCACCGCCTTCATCGCCGGCGCCACCGGCTACACCGGCCGCAGCGTCGTCACCTCCTGCCTGGCCGCCGGCCTCACCACGGTCGCGCACGTGCGCCCCGACTCCTCCAGCCTGGAGACCTGGCGGCAGCGCTTCGAAGGGGAGGGCGCCGTCGTGGACACCTCAGCCTGGACGCCCGAGGGCATGACGTCGGCCCTGCAGACCCACGAGCCGGACCTGGTGTTCTCGCTGCTGGGCACGACCCAGAAGCGCGGCAAGCAGGACGGCGGATCCACCTACGAGTCGGTCGACTTCGGGCTGACCATGATGGTGCTGAACGCCGCCTGCGCCCTGGAGCCGCGGCCGCTGTTCGTCTACCTGAGCTCCATGGGGGCGGGGGGCAAGGCGCCCGGCGCCTACATGGGGGTGCGCGTGCGGGTGGAGGCGGCGATCGAGCAGCGCGGCATCGAGCACGTCATCGCCCGCCCCTCCTTCATCACCGGACCCGATCGCGGGGAGAACCGCCCGGGCGAGGAGATCGGCGCGGTGCTCAGCGACGGCCTGTTGGGCCTGGTGGGCGCCCTGGGGGGCCGCAAGGTGCAGCAGCGCTACCGCTCGATCACGGGACCGCGGCTGGCCCAGGCGCTGGTCAACCTGGCCCTGGACCCCGCCAGCCGGGGCGTGTTTGAGGCCGACGCGCTGCAGGAGGCGTGAGAGCCTGTGGGCCGCTCCGCCTACTTCAGCTCGGCCAGGATCGCGGCGCGGACCTCCCGGGCCAGGGACTCCTGGCTCTGGGGGAGGACCGGGGTGTTGGTGAGCCGGGCGACGGTGAAGCCCACCGGATCGCCGAACGCTCCTTCGCCGGGCTGACCGCAGCCCGAGCAGGACAGGCAGGCCGCGGGCAGGTCGGCGCCGGGCTCGTCGGCGCGCGCCACGGAGTCGGGGGGCCCGCCGTACCGCTTGAGGCCCATGGAGCGCAGCTTGACCGCCTCGTCGGCCGGCAGGTCCTGGATGCCGCCCAGGGAGCGCGCCGTGGCCATGATCTTGGCCATGTGCTCCATCGTCTCCAGCTTGCAGAAGGCGTCCAACACGCTGGTCCCGACGCAGACCGCGCCGTGGCGGTCCATCATCACGGCGTCGTTGGCGCGGATCGCGTCGCCCACCAGGGTGGCCAGGTCGCCGGTGCCCGTCGTCTCGTAGGGGAGGGTGGGCACCGCGCCCAGGGTGAGCACGACCTCGGGCAGCACGCAGCGCGCCATGGAGACGCCGGCCACGGTGAAGGCGATGCAGTGGGGCGGGTGGGCGTGCACGACCGCGCGGATGTCCGGGCGCTGCCGGTAGCAGGCCAGGTGCATGGCCAGCTCCGAGGTCGGCCGGCCCTGCCCGCGCACCACCTTGCCCTCCATGTCCACCACCACCAGGTCGGCGTCGGTGACCAGGCCCTTGTGGCAGCCGGCCTTGGTGGTGATGACCAGCTCGTCGCTGAGCCGCGCTGACAGGTTGCCGTCCAGCCCCACCAGCAGGTGACGCTCGTAACAGAGGTGGGAGAAGCGGATCAGGTCCGCTCGGACGGCGCGTTCGGAGGGGTAGGTCATCGCGCACGATGGTAGCCGAGCCCGTTGGCGTGGGTCCCAGCCGGTGGACGTCGGCGTCGGTCGCTCGCCCTGCCCCGGCCCCCCTTCATCGCCTAGACTCCCCGCTCCCCTCACCGGAGCTCGCCGCCATGACCGCCAAGACCTACACCTCCGACGCCGTCGACGTGCACTTCGACCTGGGCCGCTGCATCCACGCCGGCAAGTGCGTGCACGGGCTGCCCGGCGTGTTCGACGTGAAGGCGAAGCCCTGGGTCCAGCCCGCCAACGGGGACGCCGACGCGCTGGTCGCGGTGGTGCAGACCTGTCCCACGGGCGCGCTGACCTACACCCGCAAGGACGGCGGAGCGGCGGAGGCCGGGGACCCGCGCAACACCGTGCGGATCGTGGCCGACGGCCCCCTGGAGCTGCGGGGTCGGGTGCAGATCGGCGGGGAGCTGGTCACCCGGGCGGCGCTGTGTCGATGCGGTGCGAGCGAGAACAAGCCCTTCTGCGACAACGCCCACAAGGGCATCGGCTTCAGCGACGACGGCCTGCCGGACGCGGGCGACGTCGGCGACGCGGGGGTCGAGGGCGCTGTGGGCTGCCGCTCCATCCCGAACGGCCCCCTGCACGTCAGCGGCGGCGTGGAGATCCTGGCGTCCGACGGCGCGGTCGTCTTCCGGGGCGAAGAGGCCTGGCTCTGCCGCTGCGGGGCGAGCGCCAACAAGCCCTTCTGCGACGGAGCGCACAAGCGCATCGGCTTTGAGGGGTAGAGGGCCAGGCCGCCCGGGGTCGCGTTCAGGTGGGTGGGGCGATGACTACGGCAGCACCGGGTTGAGGGCCATGTCCAGCACCGTCATGGCCGCGGTGATGTAGCCGGCGTCGCGCTCGGCCAGCTTCTTGTCCTCGTGCCAGGCGCGGGTGAGCAGGTCGCAGAAGGCCGGGTCTTCGGGGGAGGGCAGCACCAGCGCGATCGACGTCTCCGACGGCGCCGGGGTCAGGGCCAGCTCGTCGTAGACGGCCACCACCTCGCCCAGGGGCAGCTTCTGCAGGGTGCCGCGCAGGTACACGAAGCCCACCGGCAGCGTGAAGTCCCCGGCGCAGAGCGAGGGCTCGTCCTCCCGCACCCGCGAGCGCACGGACAGGCCGGTGGGTGAGGCCTCCACCACGGCCGGGAACTCGTCGGTGCCCGACAGGAAGCGCAGGTTGCGCAGGGCCGCGGTGGGCGTGGGGGCGCGCAGGAGGCCGCCGTCGGGCTGCACTACCGCGGGCGGCGGGTCGCCCAGGGGTTCGGTCAACACGACGCCGCCGGCCATGCCCAGCCGGGACAACAGCAGTTGCAGGGTCCAGGGCTCGGTGCCGGAGTCGTCGGCGTAGGGCGTGAAGGCCTCCTCGTCCAGGATCACGCGGCTCATGAGCCCTTCGCGATCGACCTGGTGGTTCCAGAGTGTGCGCACCGACTGGCCGCCGAAGAGCCCGGCGAAGTTCACCACCACCTGGGGCGGGGGCGTGGGCAGCGCGGTGGAGGGCGGGGGCGCGCCGACGAAGACGCAGCCGGGGAGCAGCCAGAGGAGCAGGGCGAGTGGGCGCATGGTCAGGGGGTGTCCGCGTTGGGGTATCAGGCTTGAGCTTCGTGCTTGCGGGCGAGGCGCGGGCCGGTCGATGGCGGGGCAGCGGCCTGGTGGAGGGTGAGCTGCGGCAGGGCGATCTCCCAGCCCTCGGCGTTGCAGGCGTCGACGGTGGCGGCCTGGATGAGCTCGCCCAGGGCCTCCCAGCGATCCGCGGCGGCGCCGGCGAAGTCGGCCTCGATCTCCAGGTCCAGGGACGATGCGCTGGCGGCGTCGAAGTCGCAGGCCAGGTGCAGCAGGTGCTCGCCGGAGGGGTCGGCGCCCAGGGCCGCGGCGACGTGGGCCTTGAGGGCGGCCGGCGCGCTGGTGGTGGCGATGTCCTGGTGTCGGTAGTCCAGGGTCAGCGTCACTCGGTGCCGGAAGCCCTGGCTCAGGTTGGTGATGCCCGCCGCCACGAAGTCCGCGGTGGCCAGGGTCAGGCGGCTGCGGTCGCGCTCCAGCACCACGAACTCGGGGCCCTGGGACAGGCCGCGGGCCGCTCGATCGTCCCACAGCAGCCAGTCGCCGATCACGCTGGGGAACCAGGGCTCGTCGTCCGACGCCGGTCGCGACGTGAGCTCCGCCAGGGCGCCCAGGGGCAGCCGCACGTGGGTGTGAGGCAGGCAGGGGTTCTCCAGGATCGTCAGCACGTGCAGCGAGCGCACCCGCCAGGGCACCCCCTCCCAGACCACCCGCTCGCCCTGCCGCACCGGGCCGACGTTGAGCAGCAGCTGCACCTCCCGCCAGAAGCGCGGCAGCGCCGATCGCGCCCCCCACATCAGGCCCACCAGCAGCACCGCCGCCACCGTCAGCAGCACCCAGTCGCCCGACGCGTAGAGCACCACCAGCGAGGCGCCCAGGGCCCCGGCCGTGCCCACCACGTAGACCGCCAGCTCGAGCAGCCGCAGGCCCAGGGTGTTCCGGCGCTGCTCGCTCAGGCGCAGGCTGCCCAGCAGCGCCCGGTGGAGCAGCTTGACCACCAGGAAGATGCTCAGGAACACCGCCAGCGCGATCAGCCCGTTGCGCCCCCGCGACCGGAAGAAGAGCTCGAAGAAGGCCGTGCTGGCGTCCCCGAAGCCGCCGGCCTCCCCCTGCAGTTGGTTGAGCTCCAGCTGGGCCAGCTTGCGGGCGTCGTCCAGCTCCTTCTGACGGCTCAGCCACTCGCCTCGGATCTCCGCAATCTCCCCGCGCGCGTCGTCGGTGAGGGCGCCGTCCATGGCCGTGGTGGCGTTGTCCACCGCTTGCCGCACCTGCCCGATCTGGTCGTCGTAGTGCACGATCCGGCTGCGCAGCTTTTCGATCCGGCGGGGGCGGACCGTCGCCTGCTTGATGCCTGACAGCACCGGCGACAGCAGCTCCTGGGCCTCGTCCTCCCAGCGGATGGCGCCCTCGGGCACGTCGTCGGCGAACTTCGGATCGAAGCCGGAGACCAGGCGGTTGAGGTCGGCGCGCTTGCCGCGAAGCTCGGCGCGGAGGTCGGCCAGCTCAGCGTTGACCTCCTCGATGGCCGCAGGGTCCCGGTTCTGTTTGCGGGCTCGCTCCACCTCCGGGATCGTCGCCTCCAGGTCGGCGATGCGCTGCACCACCGTCTCGAACATCTCCTGGCGGTTCCGCTCGTCGTCGCTGACGGGCGCAGCGTCCGCCGTCGCCTCCTCTGCAGGCGCCTGCGCCCCAGCCGGTCCGGCCAGCAGCAAGCCCAGCCCCAAGATCACGAGCATCCGCATGGTCGATTGTCCCTCGCAGACGAACTTACCCCCGGCGACCGCGCGCGATCCAGCCGGCGGCCTGACCGTCGTCCAGGCAAGGGGTCCGGCCCGCGTGCCAAACTCCGGTCGATGAGCCTGCTCGAGTTCCTGAAGTTCATCCACCTCCTGTCCGCTTCGGTGTGGACCGGCGGCCTGATCACGCTGTCGTTGCTCGTGCCCGTCATGCGGCGCGCCGGGGCGTCGGTGGAGTTGCTGCGCGCCACGGCCCGGCAGTTCGCCCGCATGACCTGGACGGCGCTGACCCTGCTGGTGGTCACCGGGGTGGGGCAGGTCCACATCGGCATCTGGGACTACAGCTTCCCGCCGCTGCAGTTCAAGCTGGCCCTGGTGGCCCTGGCCGCTGGACTGGCCGGCTTCCACCAGCTCACCGCCCGGCGCTTCGGGCCCGCGGTGCGGGGGATCTTCCAGGGCTCCATCGGCCTGGCCTCCATCGCCGTCTTCGCCGCCGCCGTCCTGCTCTGATCGCCCCGGGGGAACCTCCTCTGGACCCCGGGTGTCTGATCCGGTGAACGCCCCCACCGGAGGACCCGCGACCCTTCACAACCCCGCGACGTATCCTCACCCCCCGCTTGAGGGGAAGGTGGCTGCATGTCTCGTTCGATCGCCCTGTTTCTTGCCGTCCTGCTGGCCGGTTGCGGACCGGAGTCCTCGACTCCCACGTCCGCCCCGACCTCCACCCCGGCCCCCCAGGCCGAACAGGAGCTGATCTCCGCGCACACCCAGGGCGTCATCTCACGCAGCGGCCTGGTGCGCGTGAAGTTCGTGGACGCGGTCGTCGACGAGGAGGAGGTGGGCCAGCACCCCGAGGGCCTCTACGCCTTCGACCCGCCCCTGGCCGGCACGGCTACCTGGACCACCCGGCGGGACCTGCAGTTCAAGGCCACCGACCCCATGACCCCCGGGCAGGCCTACCGGGTCGTCGTCGACCTGGGCAAGGCGAAGGCGGCCTGGAGCGGTCAGACCTTCGGCTTCGACTTCGCCGTGTCCCCGCCCTCCTACCGCAGCGAGCTCACGGGCCTCACGGCCGACGGCGACGCCCAGCGCTTCGACGGCGTCCTGCACACCGGCGACGTGGCCGACGCGGCGGCGGTCGAGGCCTCCCTCGTCGCCACCCAGGGGGAGGTCGTGAGGACCGTCACCTGGGCTCACGGCGCCGACTCACGCACCCACCGCTTCTCCGTGCAGGGCATCGAACGCAGCCGCGAAGAGTCCGAGCTGCTGCTGGCCTTCGACGGCGAGCCCCTGGGCGTCGATCGCCGCAGCGAGGAGCGCGTGGTCGTGCCCGGCTCTCGCTTCGGCCTCACGTCGGTGCGCGCCGTGCCCACCGGCGAGCGCAGCGTCGAGCTCCGCTTCAGTGATCCCCTGGACCCCCGGCAGCAGCTGGCCGGGCTCATTGAGGTCGCCGGCCGCTCCGACCTGCGCTTCGACGTCGATGGCTCCGTGGTCCGCGTCTTCGCCCGCTCGCCCTGGCAGCCCACGGAGACGCTGCTGATCCGCTCGGTGCGGGACGAGTCGGGCCGCAAGCTGGATGAGGAGCTCACGCGCACGGTCTCCTTCGAGGCCCTCAAGCCCGCCGTCCGCTTCGCCGGCAGCGGCGTCATCGTGCCCACCACCGACGGCCTGCAGGTGCCGATCGAGGTCGTGAACCTGCGCTCGGTGGTGGTGGAGGCCCACCGCGTCTTCAGCTCGAACGTGCCCCAGTTCCTGCAGGTCAACGACTGGGACGGCGGCGAGCAGCTGCACCGGGTGGGGCGGCCCGTCTGGCGGGACCGCGTGGAGATCGAGGCCGCGCAGGGCAACGCCAACCGCTGGATCCACCTGGGCCTGGACCTGTCGCGCCTGGTGGCGGAGCACCCCGACGGCCTGTACCGGCTGTCGATCACCTTCGACCGCGGCGACATCGTCTACGCCTGCGACACCGACGCGCCCCTGCGCGCCGACGCCCCCGACGCCCCCCTGGTGCCCGACTGGGAGAACGTCGACGACAACGACGACTCCTACTGGGACTTCTGGGACACGGCGACCGGCGAGGGCATCTCGTGGTGGGACATGGAGCGCAACCGGGAGAACCCCTGCCACCCGGGCTATTACCGGACCTACTGGGACCACGACATCAGCGCGTCGCGCAACGTGATGATGACCAACCTGGGCCTCATCGCGAAGCAGGGCGAGGACGGCCGCATCCTGGCCGTGGCCACCGATCTGCGCACGGCCGAGCCCGTGGCCGGCGCCGCGGTCAAGCTGCTGGACTACCAGCTGCAGCCCCTGGGGGAGGCCGTCACCGATGCTGAGGGCTTCGCCTCCTTCAGCACCGACGCCCAGCCCTTCGTCCTGGAGGCGCACTCCGGGGACGACGCCGCCTTCCTCAAGCTGGAGCGCGGCGGTGCCCTGGCGGTGGCCCACTTCGACGTCTCCGGCGCGGCCGTGGCCGACGGCCTCAAGGGCTTCCTCTACGGCGAGCGCGGGGTCTGGCGCCCCGGCGACGACATCTTCCTGGACTTCCTCCTCTTCGACGACGCCGGCCGCCTGCCCGACGACCACCCCGTGCACTTCAGCCTGCAGGACCCCCAGGGGCGGGTGGTGGAGCGCCGCAGCGTCGCCCGGGGCCTGGACGGCTTCTACGACCTGACCACGCGCACCGCGGACAACGCGCCCACGGGCAACTACGTCGCCACGGTCCAGGCGGGTGGGGCCAGCTTCAGCAAGACGCTGCGGGTGGAGACGGTGGTGCCCAACCGCCTGAAGATCGACCTGCCGGTGCCTGAGAAGCCGCTCACGGGGCGTCGCCCGCTGCTGGACAGCACCCTGAGCTCGCGCTGGCTGCACGGCGCCCCGGCCCGCAACCTGGAGGCGTCCATCGACGTCACCCTGCGGGGCCGCGCGACCACGTTCCCGGCCTGGGAGGGCTACGCCTTCGACGACCTCACCGCGACCCTGGAGGCCGAGGAGTTCCAGCTCTTCCACGGTCGGCTGGACGAGACCGGGCAGGTGGCCGTCGCCGCGCCCATCGACGTGCCCGAGGGCGCGCCGGGCATGTTGACGGCCCTGCTGCGCACGCGGGTGTTCGAGCCGGGCGGCAGCGCCAGCCTGGACGAGGTCTCCCTCACGGTCTCCCCTCACGAACGCTACGTCGGCATCAAGACGCCCCGGGGGGACGCGGCCCGCGGGATGCTCCTGACGGACACGAAGCACCCCATCGACATCGTCGCCGTCGACGCCGAGGGCAAGGCCACGGGCGACTCCGTGGTGGACGTCAAGCTGTACGAGGTCAGCTGGCGCTGGTGGTGGGAGAAGGGCAGCGAGACCTTCGCCGACTACGCCGGCACGTCGGAGCACGCGGCGGTCGCCTCGGGCGAGGTGCAGTTGGTGAACGGGAAGGGCACCTGGGAGATGGAGGTCAAGTACCCCGAGTGGGGCCGCTACCTGCTGGTGGCGACGGACCGGGACGGCACCCACCGGGCCACGAAGCTCATGTACATCGACTGGCCCGGCTGGGCGGGGCGCGGCCAGAAGGACAACCCCGGCGGCGCGTCGGTGCTGACGCTGTCCACGGCCGACAAGGAGGTGCAGGTCGGCGCGGAGGTGACGGTCAACATCCCCACGCCCAGCGGCGGGCGGGCGCTCGTCTCCATCGAGAACGGCTCGGAGATCCTGCGCACCGAGTGGGTTGCCCCCACCGGCGAGACCACCCCCTTCCGCTTCACCGCGACCGCGGCCATGGCCCCCAACGTCTACGTGCACGTCACCCTGCTGCAGCCCCACGGGGAGACCGGCAACGATCGGCCCATCCGCCTGGTCGGGGTGGTGCCCATCGAGGTCTTCGACGCGAACACGAAGTTGAAGCCCGTGGTGAAGGCCCCCGCCGTGCTCGAGCCCGAGAGCACGGCGCGCATCGCCGTCTCCGAGCAGGGCGGGCGGGCGATGACCTACACCCTGGCCGTGGTCGATGAGGGCCTGTTGGGGCTCACGCGGCACAAGACCCCGAACCCCTGGACGACCTTCTTCGCGAAGGAGGCCCTCGGCGTGCGCACCTGGGACCTCTACGACGCGGTGTTGGGCGCCTACGGCGGCGCGATCGAGGGCCTGCTGGCCATCGGCGGCGACGGCTCCTCGGACGAGCCCCCGGTGGCCAAGGCCAACCGCTTCCCCCCCATGGTCCGCCACCTGGGGCCCTTCCGGCTGGACGCGGGCGCGACCGCGACGCACGACGTCGACATCCCCGCCTACCTGGGCGAGGTCCGCGTGATGGTGGTGGCTGGCCGCGACGGCGCCTTCGGCAGCGCCGAGCAGTCCGTGCCGGTCAAGAAGCCGCTGATGGCCCTGGCGACCCTGCCGCGGGTGCTCAGCGTGGGCGAGGACGTGCGGTTGCCCGTGAGCGTCTTCGCCACCGACGAGTCGATCAAGAAGGCGACGGTCACCGTGAGCGTGAGCGGCGCGGCCACCCTGGCGGGCCCGGCGTCCACGTCGGTGAGCTTCGACGGACCCGGCGACCGCATGGTGGACCTGGGCCTGTCGGCGGGGCGTGAGCCCGGCATGGCGACCGTGCTGGTGGAGGTCAGCGGGCACGGCCACACGGTCAAGCAGACGATCGAGCTGGACGTGCGCTACCCGGCGCTGCCCGTCACCGACATCGTGGGTGGGGTGGCGGAGGCGGGCGGGAGCTGGAGCGTCTCGCCCGCGCTGGTGAGCGCCCTGGGGCCGTCCAGCGCCCTCTTGGAGGTCTCCCGCGTTCCCCCCATGGACCTGGAGCGCCGGCTGGACGAGCTGATCGCCTACCCCCACGGATGCGTGGAGCAGACGACGTCGGCGGTGTTCCCGCAGGTGGCCCTGGGCGATCTGGTGGAGGTCTCCCCCGAGCGCGCCGCCCGCATCGCGGAGAACGTACGCACGGCGATCCAGCGGCTGGCCGGCTTCCAGACCCGCTCGGGAGGCTTCGGCTACTGGCCCGGCGCTGTGGGGGCCAACCCCTGGTCCACCAGCTACGTCGGCCACTTCCTGCTGGAGGCTGAGCGCGCCGGCTACGTCCTGCCCGGCGACATGAAGGAGCGCTGGATCGCCTTCCAGACCGACGCCGCCAACCGCTGGGTGCACGAGGACGCCGCCTCCCAGCGCCAGCAGGCCTACCGGCTCTACGGCCTGGCCCTGGCCGGGCAGGCGCCCCTGGGGGCCATGAACCGCCTCAAGGAGATCGACCTGGGCGACGCCGCGCGCTGGCGCCTGGCTTCGGCCTACTCCCTGGCCGGGCAGCCCGAGGCGGCGTCCGAGCTGGTGGTCGGCGCGGACACGGACGTCGAGCGCTACACGGAATTGGGCGGCACCTACGGATCGGAGAAGCGCGACCAGGCCATGATCCTGGAGTCCCTGGTGTTGCTGGGACGGGACGCCGGGGACGCCGCCGAGCGCGTGAGTCAGGCCCTGGCCTCCACCACCTGGCTCTCCACCCAGGAGACCGCGCAGTCCCTGCTGGCCATGGCGCGCTACGCCGGCGGCGCGACCGAGCCCTGGTCCTTCAACTTCTCGGCTCGCGACGAGGTGAACACCCTGCACTCCACCCGCCCCCTGTTCCAGCTCCCGGTGGACAGGGTGGAGCAGCTCGAGGTCTCCAACCCCGGCGACCGCCGCCTCTACGCCCGCGTCGTGCAGCGGGGCCTGCCGCCCCTCACCGACAGCAGCCCGGCGTCCTCGGGCCTGGCCGTGAGCGTGAGCTGGGCGTCCCAGGACGGCGAGGTCGTCGACCCCACCCGCGTTGACCAGGGCACCGACTTCGTCGCCACCGTCACCGTCGCCAACCAGGGGCCCGTCGACCTGGACGAGATCGCCCTGAGCGCCCTGCTCCCCTCGGGCTGGGAGACCTGGGGCGAGGCCGCGGGCAAGGGCCCCGGCTACGAGTACCGCGACGTGCGGGACGATCGGGTGCTGACCTACTTCGACCTGGCGAAGGCGGAGTCCAAGACCTTCACCATCCGCCTCCACGCCTCCTGGCTGGGCCACTACTACCTGCCGCCCATCGTGGCCGAGGCCATGTACGACGCGGAGATCCACGGGCGCACGGCCGGCGCCTGGATCGATGTGGTGCAGGCGGGGGCGGGGTCGTGAGCCTCGGGATGGGCTCCGGGGTCGCCTTGGCATGAGGCGGCGGCTGCTGGCAGCGCTGGGGCTGGGCCTCGTCGCCTTCCTGCTCCTGCCCGTCGTCGACGTGAACGCCCCCCACTCCTCGGTCGTGCTCGATCGCGACGGTCGGCTGCTGGGCGCCGTCATCGCGGCCGACGAGCAGTGGCGCTTCCCGCCCCTGAGCGTCGTGCCCCCCCGCTTCGAGGCCGCGCTGCTGGCCGCGGAGGACAAGCGCTTCCGCCAGCACCCCGGGGTCGACCCACTGGCCGTCGCCCGCGCGATCCGCCTCAACCTGAGCCAGCGCCGGGTGGCCTCAGGGGCGTCGACCCTGACCATGCAGTGCGTGCGCATCGCCCGGGGCAACCCCCCGCGGACCCTGCGTGAGAAGGCCTGGGAGGCCCTGCTCGCCCTGCGGCTGGAGCTGGCCCGCAGCAAGGACGAGATCCTGGCGACCTACGCGTCTCACGCGCCCTTCGGCGGCAACACCGTGGGCCTGGAGGCCGCCGCCTTCCGCTACTGGGGCCGCCGCCCCGACGAGCTCTCCTGGGCCGAGGCCGCCACCCTCGCCGTCCTGCCCAACAACCCCGCCCTCGTCCGGCCCGGCCGCAACGCCTCCCGCCTTCGCGCCCGCCGCGACGCCCTCCTGCAGCGGCTGCACGACGCCGGCCGCCTCAGCGACACCGAGCTGATCCTGGCCCAGGCCGAGGCCCTGCCCGGCGCCCCACACCCCGTGCCCCGCCTGGCCCCGCACCTGGTGGCAAAGCACGCGGGACACCGCACGAGCACCACCCTGGACCGTCGCCTCCAGCAGCAGGCCACCGACGTGATCCTGCGCCACGCCCAGGCCCTGGAGCCCCGAAAGATCCACAACCTGGCCGCGCTGATCACGGACGTGCAGAGCGGCGAGGTCCTGGCCTACATCGGCAACGTGCCCTCGGACGCGGCCGAGCACGGGAACCACGTCGACATCGTGCAGGCCCGCCGCTCAACCGGCTCCACCCTCAAGCCGTTGCTGTACGAGGCCATGCTCGCCTCGGGGGAGCTGCTTCCCGACGAGCTGGTGCCCGACGTGCCCATGCGCATCGGCGGCTTCGCCCCGGAGAACTTCGATCGGCGCTACGAAGGCGCCCTGCCCGCGTCCCAGGCCCTGGCCCGCTCCCGCAACGTCCCGGCGGCCTGGATGCTCAAGCGCTACGGCGTGGAGCGCTTCGCCGCCCGGCTCCGGGAGTTGGGGATGACGACGCTGCACCGCGACGGCGCCGACTACGGCCTGTCCCTGGTGCTCGGGGGCTCCGAGGGCAGCCTCTGGGACCTGGTGGGCATGTACCGGGCCCTGGCTCACGCGGCCTCCCGACCGGGCGAGGCCATGCCCCCCCAGCGGTGGCGTGATGGAGGCGTGAGCGAGGCACGTCGGCCCGATCCCGCGACGGCGTGGGCCACCCTGACCGCCCTGCTGGAGGTCCGCCGACCGGGGGTGCACGGCGCCTGGCGCTCCTTCGACTCCGGCCGCAAGGTCGCCTGGAAGACGGGCACCAGCTACGGCTTCCGGGACGCCTGGGCCCTGGGCGTGACCCCCCGCTACGCCGTGGGGGTCTGGGTGGGCAACCACGACGGCGAAGGGAGGGCGGGCCTCACGGGCTTCGAGGCGGCCGCCCCGGTGCTCTTCGACCTCTTCGACCTGCTGGAGGCGGGGCCCTGGTTCGACGCGCCGCCGGGGCTGGTGGACGCGCCGGTCTGCGTTCGCTCGGGCCAGCGCGCCGGCCCCGACTGCGCCCGCACGGAGGTCCGTGCCCTGCCCCAGGCCTCCCTGGCGGCGACCGGCTGCTCCTACTGCCAGCGCATCCACTGCGACGAAGGCTGCCGCCAGCGGCTGCACGCCGGCTGCGCGGAGCCCGGTGAGATGCACGCCGAGCCCTGGTTCGTGCTCCCGCCCAGCCAGGAGTGGTTCCTGTCCCGCCACCGGGCCGACCACCGCGCCCTGCCCCCCTGGGCGCCGGGCTGCGCCACCGACGAGGCCCGCATGAGCGTGCTGTCGCCTCGGGAGGGCGCCCAGGTCTTCGTGCCCCGGGAGCTGGATGGGGCGATGGGCCGGGTGGTTTTCGAGGCCGCGCACCGCGACCGCTCCGAGCCCATCCACTGGCACCTGGACGCCGACTTCGTGGGCACCACCACCGCCATCCACCAGCTGGCCCTGGCCCCCGCCGCGGGCCCGCACACGCTCATCCTGGTGGACGGGCAGGGGGGGCGGGTGCAGCGGCGCTTTGAGGTGCTTGCGCGCTGATCGGGTCCCAGGCGGTCCGCCGTCCGGCTGTGTGATCCGCGAGAGAGTCGGCGTGGTCCGCCAGCTGATACCTTGCTGGCAGCGACGGGGTCCTCTCGTCGGCGTATTCCACACACTTCCCCGTGCCCCGGCACCACCTGGTCCGACGGTCCGTTCCCCCGCCCGGCCTCACCAGGCCGACCAGGGTGGGGTGCGCGACGTCTGTCCATCGGAGTTTCCCTTGCGTACCCTCGTCCGTTCCCCCCTCTTCTCCCTGCTCGCCGCAGGCAGCCTCTCCCTGGTGCTGTCCGCGCCCCAGTCCGCGCAGGCGGGCGACTCCTCCACGCCCACCGCTGCCAACGAGGGCTCCGAGCTCCTGGCCGCCGGCGGCCTGGGTGGCCTCTTCGGCAAGAAGGGCGCCGCGAAGGGCGCTGCCAAGGCCGAGGCCGAAGCCGCCCCCGCCGTCGCCCCCGAGCCGAACGCCGACCTCCGCGCGAAGATTCAGTGCATCGACGACTTCAAGCCCACCGACGTCCAGAGCGGCGTGGTGCGTGAGTACGACGTCACCGAGGGCATGTCCGTCTCCCAGCGCTCGGCCTTCCTGGACCGCAAGCCCCAGGAGATGACCAACGGCTGCTTCCTGGGCGAGCTCTAGCCTCCCGGCTGCTTCGCGTTCACCGTCAACTCCGAGAAGTACGCCGCCCTGGGCAACTCCAACGACTGGGAGCTGCAGTGCGTCTACTCGGACGACCCGGCGGCCGGGATGATCACCAACAAGGACGAGTACCCCTACGCCGTCGACCGGATGCCGGGCAAGGAGATGATGCTGCTCTGCGGGCACAACGAGGGCGACGCCTACGAGTGCGACAGCGGCAGCAACTCCGGTCGCAGCGGCGTCTGGCAGGCGAAGCTGGAGAAGGAAGGCAAGGAGCAGCTGGGCTTCTGCGTCAACGAGTACACCAAGCAGTCGCTGCCCTACATCGACAACACGCACGACGATGGCAAGTGGGCCGGTGGTCGCTGGGTCTACTGCCAGTACTACAACAAGCAGAGCAAGAAGAACCTCTTCGGCTACGAGTTCCTCCAGAAGGCGCGCTAGGCCTGACTCTGCAGTTCCCGTGAGAGGGCCCCGATTCGTCGCTGAGGACGGATCGGGGCCCTTCGCGGTTCTGGCGGTCCATGGTGAGTCCCGCGCCTGGAAGGGCGAAATACAGAACCGCAGCCTGGAGCGCCGAAAGAACCGGTCGGCGGCCCCCTCCCCACCGGGTG
>CALCXL010000314.1 GCA_937907595.1 uncultured Pseudomonadota bacterium | reverse complement strand
GAGCCCGGCTCGTAGGCGCCCAGCGCGACCGGGACCGCGGTGCCGAGCGCGCCCCCGGCGATCGCCAGGCTCCCCATACCCAGGCGCCGGTGCAGGCCCGTCCGCCCGGTCCGGACCAGGGCGGTCTGCAGGATCAGCGCCACGAACCAGGCGAGCATCAACAGGCCGTGCGCGACGAGCAGCGGCGAGGCCGACGGCAGGCTGGTGGGCCGCACGAGTCCGTTCAAGGCGAAGCCGCTGACGCCCGCAAACAGCAGGAGGCAGGCGTACCCGAGGAAGAAGGACGACCGGGGCGCTGGAGTCACGTCCCTGCGCCCAGGGGCAGGGGGGCGATCTTGACAATCCTCCGGCGGCGCCTCGGTTGGCATGCTTCGTCGTTCAAACCCGCACCTCCTTCAATGGTTCCCGCTGACGGCCCGGCCCCCGAGGAAGCCGCGCACATGCGCCGCGACGTCCACGCGGAGAGGCAATTCCACCATCTGGGCTCGACGCGCCAGGCCGACGGCGAACATCGGACCGATCAAGGCGGACACGGTCAGCAGAGGGGGCTCGTGCTGGAGGGCCCCCCGCTCCTGGTGGTGAGCGATGATCTGGGAGACCCCGTGGATGTTCGTCCACACCACGTCCAGCGCCGGACGAAGCTCCGCGTGCTGCGGCACCTCCACCAGCAGCATCGGAAGGAGCGCCCCCACCTGCTCCTGGGTCAGCAGGTACGCCTGCACGATCGTCACGAGATCCGCCTCGAGGTCGTCGGTCGCAGCGAGGGTGCGCAGCGGCACGGCCTCGAGGCGAGCGCGGAGGGCGGCGCAGATCAGCTCCGCCTTGCCCCCATAGCGTCGGAACAGCGTCGCCTCGTTCACCCCGGCCTGGGTGGCGACCGCCTTGGTGGTGGTGCCTGCGTAGCCCTTGCTCACGAAGAGCCGCGTGGCGGCCTCGAACACGGCTGTCTCGTCGATTCGTCGCGGCAAGCCTCACCTCGTCCCCAACATATGCAAGTACGCACTTGCAGTCCAGGCCGCGCCCGCTACGATTTAAGCAAGTCGACACTTGCAGAAGGGGCCGACCATGACCGAGACCGCGAACGATCCGCTCGCCGGGTTGAGCCCGAACGAGCGCGCGCTCCTGGAGCGCATCCCGTCCCTGGCCCTGCGCCGCCTCGCCGCCGCGGGCGTGCGGGCGAAGATGCGGCTGCAGTTCACCGGGTGGCTGCAATACCTCCTGCCGCTGGGTCCGGCGGCGGCGCTGGCCCTCCTCGGCAGCCTGGCTCTGTTGGTGCGGCTGCCCCGCGTTGCGACCGGCCTGGGCCTCGGCGCAGCCGCCCTGAGCGTCACCGTGGCCTTCGACATCCTCACGGTGAAGCTCCGGCTCCACCCCCGGGAGCGTCGCCCGCGGCCCCGAGAGAGCCTGGACGCGTTCGAGCTCATGCGGGCGCGCCGCTCCTGCCGCTCGTTCCAGACCGTGCTCCTGGATGAGGTGGACCGGGGCGCCCTCCTGGCGTCGGTTCGGGGACACGTCGAGGCCCCCACCCTGGGCCCCACGGCGGTCCGGCTTGAGTACATCTGCGCTCCTCTGACGGTCTGGCCGACCGTGAACGCGACCGAGTTCCTGGTGGCCATCGCGCCCGTCCCCTACGACCGCCGGTCGATCATCGACGTTGGCCGCACGCTGCAGAAGGTGGTCGTGGACGCGACGCGGCTGGGCCTGGGGACCTGCTGGATCGGGCCGGGCGCGGACCACGGCAGCTTGAAGGCCCACCTGGGCGAGCGGTTCGACAGCGCCCGCGACCAGATCATCTGTGTCTGCGCGGTGGGGTACCCCTCACGCTTCGTCCCCCTGATGATCCGGTTCTTCAGCCGGGTGATGGGCGACCGCCGCCCGCTGTCCGAGCTGTTCTTCGTGGACCCCGACCTGCAGCGGCCCCTGGACCCCGACGCGCAGCCCTTCGCGCGGTTCGAGGCGGCGTTCGAGGCCTGCCGGTGGGCGCCGTCCTCCTACAACGGGCAGACCACCCGCGCGGTCGTACGCTGCGACGCCGAGGGGGCCCTCGCTGAAGTCGACTTCTACGCAGCCACCACGTCCCGCTTCTACGCGCCGGTCGCGCTGGGGATCTGGTGCGCGAATTGGGAGATCGGGTGCGACGCGCTGGGCATCGAGGGCCGCTTCGAAGGCTGTCCGCCGCCCGACGGGGAGCTGGTAGCGCCGCGGCACGACGTCACCTGGTCGGTGGGATGAGCAGCCGTTCTCGCCGCTCGGACCTCGGTGCAGGCTCAGCAACCGGGGGCCGAGTCGGTGACTGCACCTGTCCACGTGGCTTGAGGCGCTCGACCCCGCCGGTGACGAGCTGCCGGCGCATGTCCGCGCTGGGGTTGATCGGCTCCTGGCTTGCGGAGTGCTGGCGTACTGGATCTCCCCGGAGAGGCAGACGGTCCAGGGGCGGCGCAAGTCGTTCATCGGTCTGGGCCCACTCCTCGACGCAGTGTCCCTAGACTGACCGAACCAGGGCCAGTGGGCGTCCATCCCCCCCAAGTGCCGGTCGCCTGACGACCCTTCGGAGCGTGAGTGATCCATCCCTACAACGACGCCAACCTCCTGCTGTGGGACCGGGGGGAGCTGAAGGTCCAGATCCTGAGCCCGACCAGCACCCGCCCCATCGCCTACTGCGACGGGACCGAGGAGGACGAACAGGAGCTGCACCAGATCGCCGAGTCGGAGGGGACGGAGCTGTCCGCGATCCACCGCAAGGTGCTCAAGACCGGTCGCGAGATCTGGACCATCGGGGACGCCCCCACGGCCAGCGACGAGGACGACGTCTGGTCCTACGACTAGACGCTGGCTTCCGCCCGATCGCCCTGGGTTGCCTCCACCCGGAGCGCCCCGATCCCCGGCCCCTGAATGACCGCTGCGAGGATTCCATCGGTGGTGCCGGCCCGGTGCGCGACGCGGGCGTTCGGTGCGGGCTCGGCCATGCAGAGGTGACCGGGGCGGGTGTCGACGCGGCCGACACCGCGGATGAGGCGGTGCCCGTCCAGCTCCTCCGCCGTGCTCGGCACCTCAGCACCCTGCCCGTGCCCGGCGGGCCCCCGCTGGACCTGGCCTTCAGCCCCGGCGGTCGTTGGCTGGCCGCCGGCACCCGGGACGGCGACGTGCTGGTGTGGGCGCCCGGGGACGCCGCCCCCCGCGCGGTGCTCCGCGGACACGCTGGCCGGGTGGCCTCGGTGGCCTTCTCCCCCGACGGAGCCGTCTGCACGGTCTCTCTGGGCAGCGACGGCCCC
>CALCXL010000313.1 GCA_937907595.1 uncultured Pseudomonadota bacterium | reverse complement strand
ACCACCGAGTCGTCGTCGTCCGCCGCGTCGTCGTCGTCGGAGACGTCGTCGTCGTCGGCCCAGGCGTCGTCGTCGTCCGACGCGTCGTCGTCGTCGTCGTCGCCCCCTGACCCGCCCGGGGCCGAGCCTTCGCCGCCCGACCACTCGCCGGCGTCGAAGTCGTACTCCGGCTCGCAGAGGGGCTCGACGGCGCCGTCGCAGCCGACCAGCAGGCCGATCAGCAGGAAGAGGGTGGGGAGAAGGATCGTGCGTCGGGACATGGTTGGCTCCTGGTTGGGAGCCTGATCATGCTGGAGCACACCTTTCTGATTGTAACCGCCCCGGGGAGCTCGCCCGCCGGTCGACCCAGGAGCGCCCCGGAAGCGCCCTCGGCAGCCGCCGCGAGCTCACCCGCGACCCCGGCCTCAGCCCCCGTCGCGCACCACAAACAGCACCTGGCCGGCGGAGACCTCGGCCTGGTCCAGGACCCGCACCTCCTCGACGATGCCCGAGGGCGGCGCGCCGATCCCGCCGTAGCGCACCGGGTTGAAGGTCTTCATTACCTCCACCAGGCCCAGGGTCGTGCCCTCGCTCACGCGGTCGCCCACGGAGACGAAGGCCGGAGCGTCCGGGGAGGGGCGGCAGTAGAAGATGCCGTCGATGGGCGCCAGGATGAGGTGGTGGCCCACCGCTCCGCCGCCGTCGACGGCCTCCGCTTCGGCCTGCGCGCCGCTGTGAGGCTCGCCCATCGTCAACAGCGTCTGGCCGTACTCGGCGCCGATGCGGCCGGGCCGGGGACCGTCGACCACCACGCCGCGCACCCCCGGGGGCGCCGCCACGCCGATCTTGCGGTTGAGCACCCTCAGCGTGCCGATGAGCCGACCGGGGCGCAGCGCGTCGCCGACCTGCACCGCGTACTCGAACCAGCCGACCGTGGGCGCGCAGAGCACCTTGTCGCCGTCGACCACCTGCAGCAGGGCTTCCCTCATCACGACCCCGTCAGCACCTGCAGGTCGTGCAGGCTCCAGATGCGTGGGTTCTTGATCCGGCGGTGGCCGGGGCTCTGGTAGGTCATCTCCGCCCAGGCCACCAAGCGCTGCCGGAGCTCGCTGACCAATACGACCTCGTCCGTGTCCATCTGCCGCGCGGAGCTGATCGGGTCCATGTCCCCCTCGATGCGCGCCTCCACGGCCTTCATGCCCGCCTCGATCGCCGCCCGCTGCTCGGGGTCCTGGGTGACGATGTTGAACTCGTCGTCCAATTGCGCGTTGTAGGCGCCGATGGCCAGGGTGCGGCCCTCCATGACGCTCAAGCGCGTGACGGGGGTGCTCAGCTGCAGCACCGGGTCGTAGGGCAGGCCGGCCATGGCGTAGTAGCCCGCGCCGCTGGCCTTGCGCAGCAGCACCGTGGCCATGGGCGCCGTGTTGGTGCTGTTGGAGTAGATGAGCGAGCTGCCGTAGCCCAGCAGGCCGTGCGCCTCCGCCTCCGGGCCGATGTCGAAGCCGCTGATGTCCTGCAGCCACAGCAGGGGGATGCCGTCGTCGTTGCAGGCCCGGGAGAAGGCCGCCAGTTTGGCGATGCCCTGCTTGTACAGGATGCCGCTGGGCTTCTTGCCGCCGGGCTTGTGCGGGTCGTCGATGAGCCCCGAGGCGTTGGCCAGGATGCCGACGTACAGCCCCGAGATGCGCGCCACGCCGACGATCACCTCCTGGCCCAGGTCCGGCAGCACCTCCCAGAAGAGCGAGGAGTCGACCAGCCGGGCGATGACCTCCCGCATGTCGTAGGCCACGCGGTGGTCGGCGGGCACCAGGCCGGTGAGCTCGTCGGGGGAGAAGCGGGGGGCGTCGGCGCTGAGGCCGTAGCGGTAGTAGGGCACCGCCGAGCTGGGCAGGTCCGCGACCTCACGGCGCAGGGCATCGATGCAGTGGGCGTCGTCGGGCACCCGGAAGTCGGCGCAGCCGGACACCCCCACGTGCACGTCGGCGCCGCCGATGCCGTGGCTGGTCATCTGCTGGCTCTTGGCGCCCTTGATGAGGGCCGCGCCGGCGATGACCATGTACGCGATCTCGGTCATGTAGACCTTGTCGCTGATCAGCGGCATGTAGCCGCCGCCGGCGATGCAGTCGCCGAACACGCCCGCGATCTGCGGCACCCCCTCCGAGCTCAGCAGCGCGTTCATCTTGAAGATGTGGCCCGCGCCCTTCGCCCCGGGGAACGTGTTGGCCTGCTCCGGCAGGAACAGCCCCGAGCAGTCCACCAGGTAGAGCACCGGCAGCCGCATCTTGCGGGCCATCTCCTGGGCCCGCTCGATCTTCTCCGGCGTCCGCGGCCACCAGGAGCCGCTGGCCACCGTGTTGTCGTTGGCGATGACCATCACCCAGCGGTCGTGTACGCGGGTGAAGGCGGTCACCACGCCGGCCCCGGGGGAGCTCTGCTCACGCTCGCCGAACTTCAGGCCAAAGTTCACGAAGGTGCCCACGGGCAGCAGCGGCGCGCCCTCGTCCTTCAGCCGCTCCAGGCGCTCCCAGGTCGTCAGCTTGCCCTTCTTGTGGACCCGGGCGCGGCCCTTGTCGCCCCAGCCGTCGGCCACGGTGGCGCGGCCGGCCACGAAGCGCTCCTCGCGCGCGGCCATCTGGTCCAGGCGCTGCTGCCAGGAGCCGTCGTCCAGGCTGGACTCGCGGGAGCTGCCGATGGGCTGCAGGAGGACCTTGGCCACGTCTCAGTCCCTCCCGGGGATGACGCCCACGCGCAGGTCGCCGCGGGCGAAGGCGTCGGCAGCGAGGATGTCCGCCTGCAGCGACGCGGTGGTGGGCACGCCCTGCACGTCCAGGCCGGCCAGGGCCTCGCGGACCACGGCGATGGCCTCGGCGCGGTCGGCGCCCCAGCCGATGATCTTGCCGATCATGGAGTCGTAGTAGGGCGAGATGCGGGAGCCGGCGACCACGGCGGCGTCCACGCGCAGGCGCCCGCGGGTGGGGGCGGGCACGTCGAACACGTCGACGCGGCCGGGCGAGGGCCGGAAGTCCTGCTCGGGGTCCTCGGCGTTGAGGCGGACCTCGATGGCGTGGCCGGTGATGGCGACGTCCTCCTGCGTGAACCACAGGCGCTCGCCGGCGGCGATGCGGATCTGGGCCTGCACCAGGTCGATGCCCGTGATCTCCTCCGTCACCGGGTGCTCCACCTGCAGGCGGGTGTTCATCTCGATGAAGTAGAGCTCCCCGGTGGCCGGGTCCTGCAGGAACTCGACGGTGCCCGCGCCCTCATAACCCAGGCCGGCCGCCGCCGCCGCGACGCGCTCGCCCATGGC
>CALCXL010000312.1 GCA_937907595.1 uncultured Pseudomonadota bacterium | reverse complement strand
CGGGTCCAGGCCCAGATCGGCGGACAGCGCCTCCGTGGACGCCGCGTCCGAGCGCAGCTCGTCGACATGCAGGACCAGGATGTCGGGCCGGAGGGGGCCGCGGGCGCTGTCGATGCGGCGGGTCTGCACGCGCAGCACGAAGAGGGCGACGAACGCCGCGCCCAGGCCCAGGAGCAGCAGCGACTCGCGGCGGCTCCACCCGGCGGGCGTGAGGGGGGGCTCGGGCGTGGGCGGCACGGCGGCAAGGTAGCATCGGAGCCGTGGACTCCGTCGACCCCACCGCGCGGCTGCACATCGGCCTCTGCCAGGAGCTGCCCCCGGCCATCGTCGGGCTGCACGCGGCCTGGCTGAGGGCGCGGGGGACGGCGCTGCGCATCCTCCGTGACGGCTGGGGCGAAGGCGGCCAGCTCTGGGTCGCCCTGGAAGCCCCCGTGGACCTCGACCGGCTGGAGGGCATGCCCCCGGCCCAGCTCTTCGGCCCCGCCCTCGCCGACCCGGCCCTCTGCGCCCGGCTGCAGGAGCGCCACCCCCGCGCCGTCCTGCACGTCGGCGATCCGCGCGGGGAGCCCGACCTCAGCCAGCTCCCCATCGCCACCTGGGCCGGCTTCGACCTCCCGCGGGGCGGGGCGCGGCGCATCCGGGCGGGCCGGCGGGACCAGGCGCGGCCCCTGGCGAAGGTGCTGCAGGAGATCGCCTACGGGGTGGAGATGCAGGCCGTCGGCCACGTCTTCTTCGACGACGAGGACCTGGCCCACCACGGCGACTGGCTGCCGAAGTTCGAGGCCGAGCTGGCGCGCCTGCCCTGGCCGATCACCTGGGAGGCGACGGTCGACGGCGCGAGGGAGTCCGGCGGGCGGCTAACCTGAGCCCCGTGCCTCCCCTCCCCATCGTCGGTGGTCTGCCCCGCCGCCTCCAATTGGAGGTGACGAACCGCTGCGCCCTGGGCTGCACCTCCTGCGCGCGCCACCACTGGGATCCGGCGGCCAACCCCATCGGGGACATCACCGAGGAGGTCCTGGAGGCGGCCGAGCCCCTGCTGCTGGCCGCGGTGGAGGTCACCCTGGGCGGCTACGGCGACCCCACCGAGTCGCCGATGCTGCTGCCGACGCTGCAGGCGGCGAAGGACGCGGGCTGCTCGGTCCGCATGATCACCGGCGGGGCGAAGCTCACCCCCAAGCTCATCGACGAGCTGGCGGTGGGCGGCCTGGATCGGCTGGTGCTGTCCATGGACGGAGCCCGCGACGCCACCCTGCGCTCCCTCCGCGGCGTGCCCCTGAAGGCCTGGCTCAAGTGGATCCGCGCCGCCCGCGCCGCCGCGGAGCTGCACGGCCGCGGCTTCCGCCCCCTGGTCCAGCTCAACGTCGTCGCCCAGTGGGCCAACGTCGACGAGCTGGTCGAGCTGGTGGAGCTGGCCGACCGCGAGGGCGTGGCCGGCATCCACGCCTTCCACCTCAAGTCCTACACGCCGGACACCGCCGATCGCTGCCTGCTCACCGACCCCGAGCGCGCCCGCCCCGCCTTCGACGCCGCCCGCCGACGGGCCGAGGACCTGGGCGTCTTCCTGCACCTGCCGTCCCTCGATCCCGCCGACGTCCTTTGCCTGCAGCCGTTCGAGCACCTCTTCATCCGCCACGACGGCCAGGTGCGCGGCTGCTGCTCGGGGCTGTTCGAGCCCGCGGACTTCGGCCTGCTGGCCGGTCGACTGGAGGACGGCCCGGAGAACCTGTGGTTTGCCCCGGTGCTGGAGCGCTTCCGGGCGGCCTCGGCCGGCGACGGCGAGTTCCCGCGACCCTGCCGCAACTGCAGCTTCCGCAAGCCCACCCTGGCCGCGCACCGGCGCCCCCTGGCCCTGCTGAGGGGCCCGTGAGGGTCGCCGCCCGCCGCTGGTTCCGCCTGCTCGGTCACCTGTCCTGGTGGGACCTGGTGGCCCAGTACTTCGGCTCCTGGGTGGGCCTGCTGTGGAACGTCGTCCTGCCCGGCGTGGTGATCGTCGTGTACCTGGCCGTGTTCGAGCTCAGCCCCCGCTTCCAGTTCGGCGGCTGGGACGCGGTGGGCGGCTACGGCGTGAACCTGGTGGCGGCGCTGCTGCCGTGGCTGCTGTTCCAGGAGGGGGTCGCCCGCGCGGCCAGCTCGTTCGTCGACCAGCGGCACCTGCTGACCCAGATCCCCATCCCCGCCGCCCTCTTCCCCCTGGCCAACGTCGTCTCCGCCCTGGTGCGGCACCTCGCCGGGCTGGCGATCCTGGCCGCCATCCTGCTCGGCTCGGGCATCAACACGGGGCTGCACTGGGGCGGGCTGCTGGTGGTGCTGCCCATCGCCCTGCTGCTGACGTCCGGCGCAGCCCTGGTCTTCGCCAGCCTGACCGCGCTGCACCGGGACGTCGCCCCCACCATCGGCGCGGCCATGCTGCCGATCTTCTTCACGACCCCCGTCATCTACCCCGCCCACATCGTCCCCGAGACCCTGCGGGTGATCATGGACCTCAACCCGCTGACGCCGGTGGTGACCGCCTACCGCGACCTGCTGGTGACCGGGCGCGTGCCCATGCCCGGCGGCCTGCTGTGGTCGACCGCGGTGGGGGCGGTGCTGCTGGCGATCGGCGTGGTGCTGGTCCGCCGCATCGGCCCCGAGCTCGCGGAGCGGCTGGGATGAGCCTCGCGGTCCGCGGCCTGTGGAAGCGCTTTCGCCTGCGACCCGAGCGGGGCAAGGCGCGCACGCTGGAGCACTGGGCCCTGCGCGATCTGGACTTCACCGTGGCCCAGGGCGGCGCGCTGGGCATCATCGGCGCCAACGGCTCGGGCAAGTCGACGCTGCTGCAGATCGTCGCCGGCGTGCTGCAGCCCACCCAGGGGCGGGTGGAGACGACGGGCCGCTGTGTGGCGATCCTCAACCCCACCGCCGGCTTCCACCCCGACCTGACCGGCCGCGCCAACGTGCAGATGCTCGGCGCGCTGCACGGCTTCGGCAAGAAGGACACGGCGGCGCGCATGGACGCGATCGTCGACTTCTCCGGCCTGGACCAGTACATCGATCAGCCGCTGCGCACCTACTCCGCGGGCATGATGATCCGCCTGGGCTTCTCCACCGCGGCCCACCTGGAGCCCGACCTGCTGGTGGTGGACGAGGTGCTGTCCGCCGGCGACCTGGCCTTCCAGCGACGCAGCGCCGGCCGGGCCCGCCACCTCCGCGAGCAGGGCACCACGCTGCTGATCTCCACCCACGCCCTGGGCGACCTGGCCACGATCTGCGACCGGCTGATGCTGCTGGAGCACGGGCAGATCCGCGGCGAGGGCAGCGCCGAGGAGGTGGTGGCCACCTACATGCAGCGGGTGGACGCCGAGGGGGGGCGCATCCTGCCCGGCGCGCCCCTGGTGGCCGGGGTCCGACCCACCGCGCCCACCAACGACATGGTCATTCGCTCCGTCACCATCAACGGCCGCCTCAACCCCGACGTGGTGGAGACGGGCTGCGGCGCCCCCCTGGTCATCGACATCGAGTACGAAGCGATGGAGCCGGTGGACGACGCCGTCTTCCGCGCCCAGTTCTTCCGCAACGACGGCCTCTTCGTGCACGGCAACAACACCGCGCGCGCCGGCCTGGAGGTGGGCGTATTGCAGGGCCGCGGCGTGGCCCGGGTGAGCTGGCCGGCCTTCGGGCTGCTGGCCGGCGACTACTACGTCAGCCTGGGCATCTGGCCCGACGAGTACCGCAGCTACACCACCGGCGAGGCCTACGACCACCGGCCCTCGGCCTGCATCCTGCGGGTGGGCGCCGACCGCAGCGCCGGCGCCGGCGTGGCCAGCTTCCCCTGCACCTGGGACGTGGAGCCGGGGTGATGGACCGGGCGCCCTCCGCCCTGGATCCGCCCAATCCGCCCCCTGGGGTCTACACTCCGCGGCCATGAAGCGCCGCGTCGCCGTCGTGTCCTCCTGCTGCCCTCCCCTGCCCGGCCGACCGGTCACGGGGGGAGGCCTCCGCACGGCCCAGATCGTGGAGACGCTGCGCGCCGCCGGCCACTCGGTCCTGCTGTTCGTGGAGCGCGCCGCC
>CALCXL010000311.1 GCA_937907595.1 uncultured Pseudomonadota bacterium | reverse complement strand
GATCGACTCCTGGGTGGTCGGCGCCGCGGCGCGCCAGCTGGGCGCGTGGAAGGCCAGCCTGCCCGGCGCCGACGACCTCTACATGCACGTCAACCTGTCCGCCTACGCCTTCCAGGGCGAGGGGCCCCTGGCCAACCTGGAGGCCGCGGTGGCGACGCACGGGCTGCGCGCCGACCAGCTGCGCGTGGAGCTGACCGAGTCGGCCCTGGTGGAGCACCCCGAGCAGGCCGCCGAGGTCCTGAGCGAGCTGCGTCGCCACGGCTTCCACGTCGCCCTGGACGACTTCGGCACCGGCTACTCCTCCCTGTCGTACCTGAGCCGCTTCGCCTTCGACTCCCTGAAGATCGACCGCTCCTTCGTGTCCGGACCCGACGGGCTGGAGGCGTCGGGCCGCACCCTCAAGCTGGTGCGCGCCATCATCGAGATCGGGCGCTCCCTCAACCTGGAGATCGTGGCCGAGGGCATCGAGACCTCCCTGCAGGCCGGCCGCCTGCGCGCCATGGGCTGCCGCCTGGCCCAGGGCTACCACCTGGGTCGACCCGTCGCCCCCGAGGAGACCACCGCGCTGCTGCAGGAGCGGCTGCCCCTGGCGGTCTGACCCCGACGCCCGGAACGCAGGACGTCGCCTCGATCACCCCTCCCCTCGAACGTCCCCCGCGTGGAAGGCCGCAAAGCGCCGCCGCTCCCGCCGTCGGAAGGAGCCGAACTTGGCCGGCTCGGGCAGCTCCAGGTGCACCCGCTCCCCCGTCACCGGGTGCAGGAAGTCCAGCTCCGCCGCGAAGAGGTAGAGCCCGGCGCGACGCAGGACGGGACCCTCGCCGTGCAGGTCGTCGCCCAGGACCGGCGCGCCCAGCGACGCCATGTGGATGCGGATCTGGTGGGTGCGCCCCGTCTCCGGCCAGCAGTCGACGGTCGTGGCCCAGCGGGTCTTCAGGGACGGAAAGCAGTCCACGACCTTCCAACGCGTCGCCGAGTCGCGCCCGTCGATGGCGGCGTCCACCCGGCCCTCGCCCTCCAGCCGACCGGCCAGGACCGCCCGGTACCGCTTGCCGATCGTCCGCGCCTGGAACATGCGGCCCAGCCCGACCTCCCCGCGCACCGACCGCGCCACCAGCAGCAGGCCCGACGTCCGCACGTCCAGGCGGTGCACGGGGCGGGGGTAGAGCAGGGCGTCGGCAGCGTCCGAGGGGGGCAGGGAGAAGGGCAGCGCGCGCAGCACCGATCGAAAGCGGTTGCCGCTCACCGCCAGCCCCGCCGGCTTGCAGATCGCGGCCAGGTGGGGGTCCTGGTAGACGATCGGCAAGGCGCGCTCGTAGACCGGGTGCGGGTTGGTGGGGGGCAGGAGCACGACGAGGTCGCCGGCCTTCACGCGGCGCGACGTCTCCACCGGGGCGCCGTTGAGCAGGACCTCCCCGCGCTTGACCATGTTCTTCGCCCGCTTCTTGCTGGGCAGGCCGAAGCGGACGTGCACGAAGGCGTCGACGCGATCGGGGGCCGCGCCCTCGGGCACGGTGGCCTCCAGGAGGGGACGGGACAGCAGCTCGTCGGCGTCCAGCGACTCCGGATCAGCGGGGGGCTCCGCCGGGGCGACGTCGAGGGGTTCGGTCGGCGCGGTCACGTCGGATCAGCCGTTGAGGAAGCCGGGCCAGACGCTGTGCAGGACGGCGCCCGCCGCCTGGGTGGCCGTGACGGGGTCGGGGCAGTGCTGGCAGATGGGCAGGCTGTACTCGCCGCCCTTGACCTCACCCCGCAGGGCCGCGAAGCCCGGGCCGCGCCAGAGCTCGGCGAAGGTCCCGTCGACGCCGACGGTGCCCAGCTTGCCCTCGTCGGGCCGGAAGGTGCAGTTGCAGCAGGGCAGCAGGGAGCCGTCGACCCGCACGAACACGGACAGCCAGGGCACCAGACAGCGCCCCGGCGGCGGCGGTCGCTCGTCGGGGGCGGTGTCCCCCACCCGGTCGATCTCGCGCTGCCACTGGTCCAGGTTGCTGTCGACGCCGCCGGACGCCGCCAGGGCCTTCGCCTCGCGCACCACCGCGCGCAGCTGGTCGATGTCGTGGGACGCGCAGAGCCCTGCCCGCCGGCCCTTCGGCACCAGGGCGCCCTTGAAGTAGACGGCGCCCACCCCCGCCGCGCGCGCCACCCGGATCGCCTCGGGCACCTCGGACAGGCTCTGATCGGAGACGACGTAGTTGATGCGCAGCTCCGGCCCCCGCCCCAGCCGCGCCTTCGCCTCCTGCACCGCGGCGATGCCGTCCAGCACCACGTCGAGCGATCGCCCCCCCGCCAACCGGCTGAAGGTCCGCGGCTCCGCGCCGTGGAAGCTGACCTTGAGCAGCCCCAATCCGCTGCGGCAGATGCGATCGGCCTGGGCCCGGAAGTGAGTGCCCGTCGTCGCGAAGCTGACCCGCGCCCCCCGGCCCACGGCGTGCTTGACGATGTCGTCCCACTGCGGGTGCAGCAGCGGCTCGCCGATGCCGTTGAGGCTGAGGAACTGCGGCCCGATGGCGTCGATGTGGGCGATCGCCTCGGCCAGGGGCATGTGCACCTCGCCGTCGATGCGGTCGGCGCGAATGCAGGTGGAGCAGACGTGATCGCAGAGGGTGGTGTGCTCCAGGTGCAGGTGCACCGGGCGGGCCCGCGGCGCCGTCGTGGCGAGCAGCGCGTCGGGCAGGATGCGCAGCGCCCGCGCGGCGGCCATCGATCGGCGGAGGACCATCGCGCTCAACGTAGCAGCGCTGACGCCGATGTCAGGTCGACCCGCTCACGCCGAGCCCCGGAGGGCCCGCGATCACCGGCTCCGCCCTGCCCCGCGCAGGAAGGTGACGAGGGGGTCGGCGCCGCGCGGGTACTCGTAGGCGTCCTGGTAGACGGGCGTCTCGGAGGTCCCCAGGTCGTTGATTGACGGGTGGATCCGGTGCAGGGCGGGCACGGTGTCGTCCAGCCAGCGGCCGTCGGCCAGCACGCCCAGGTACGCGCTCTGGTGGTCGACGACGAGGGCGGCGAAGCCCGGATCGATGCGCGCGGCCAGGGCGGCCACCTCGGCGCCCCCGCTGTGCCCCATCACCGCGACCCGGTCGGGCACGACGTCGGCGTGCCAGCGCAGGATCTTGCGGGCCAGCAGCGCCTCGTAGACGTGCAGACCCAGCACCGGGCGCCCGGCCACGAGCATGCGGCGGCTCAGCTCCGACTCCACGGCGTCCCCCCCGTGGTTGCGCAGCTGCACGATGGCGACGACGAAGCCGGCGCGGGCGAGCTCGGCCCCCAGGTAGCGGTCGCGGTGGTAGCTGGGCGGGTCCGCGTGGCCGGGCAGGGCCACCACCCCGGGGAAGGGCCCCTCCCCCGCCGGGCGCAGCAGCAGCAGGTTGAAGGCGCCGACGAGGGGGTCGTGCACGCGCAGGAGGATCTCCTCGCCGAAGGGGGCCGCGGCGCGCGTGGCCTGTGAGATCCGGAGGGGGCGGGCGTCCAGGCCGTCGAGCAGGGGCCCCAGGGCCAGCCCTTCGACGATCGCCGCGCGCAGGGCCTCCCCCTCCAGCGGCGGCCCGGGCAGGGGGGTATTGGCCTCGTGGGCGGCGTGCAGGGAGGCCACCTGGGCCTCCAGGGCGGTCACTGAGGCGGGATCCGGGGGCGTCGGCGGCAGGAGGTCCAGGTAGTCGGCGCAGGGGCTGCTGTCCGGGCAGGGCGCGCCCAGGTAGTCGCTTTGGATCACGGTCAGGCCCGCCGCCGAGCAGCCCTGGGGGCAAGGCGGGGCGGGGCGGCAGCCCACCAGGGGCAGCAGGGCCAGCAGGACGGGCAGGAGGGCGACGCGCACGCCCGAGCCTACTCCGCGATGTAGCTCCAGTCGGGCTGGAAGAAGCCACTGGCCATCTGGCCGAAGCTGGACCACAGGTAGTAGTCCGGCAGGCCCGAGCGCGAGGACCAGGGCACCACGGACAACAGCAGCTCCTCCTCGCCGGGGGTGGTGACCATCGCGGCGTTGAGGCGGTCGCCGTTGGGGAAGACGAAGAGCAAGCCGGCGGTGAAGAAGGTGTCCTCGCCCACGGTCACGGACTCCTCGTCCCAGTCGAAGGGCAGCGGCACGCCGATGTCCCCGGGGGAGACGCCCAGCCAGATGAGGTTGCGCTCCTGCCGCAGCGCGTCGGTGAGCTCCGCCACGGGGAGGGAGCAGGCGCTGCCGCTGCCGATCAGGCTCCAGGAGGAGATCATGTAGGCGGCGAACTCGGCGTACTCGGACCCGGCCTCGTCGTAGACGAAGCAGAACGGCGATCGGAAGACCTGGTTGAAGGTCCCGTGCTGGTCGGCGCGCTTGCCGGTGGTGGGGCCGATCCACAGGGGGCCGTCGGGCAAATCGTGCTGCACGCCGTCGACGGTGATGGCATCGAAGCCGCGGCTGCGCAGCCCCTCGCCGTCGATCTCCAGCGACCGCGCGTTGCTCGTCGACAGCACCAGCCCGTCGGCGCCCTCCTCGGACACCAGCACCACGTCCTCCCACGGCGTCTCCGAGCTCTGGATGCGCACGTAGCTGTGGTCGGGGTTGTAGTGCGGCCCCGCGCTGACGAAGGCGAAGTCGGTCTCCAGCGGGTCCACGGTGAGGCCCTGCATCTGCTCGAACATCGGCTGCCAGTCCACGCAGTCGGCCCCGGGGCTCACGTCGCCGTTCCACCAGTGCCCCGCGCCGGGCTCCACGTGCATGGTCACCTGGTCGGTGTACTCGAGCATCGCCGCCCGCATGCGGTAGCCCTCGGCGATGGGCACGTTGTCGTCGGCGTCGCCGTGGATGATGTAGCCGGTGCGCTTCGCCAGGTTGCCCAGGTAGACCAGCGTGTCGCTGTGGGCCCGGGAGCGGGCCAGCGGCCCCGTCGGCCGCGCCGAGCCCCCGTAGGTGTAGAAGGACTCCCAGCCCGCCGACGGCCCCACCAGGGCGAAGCGGCCCGGCGTCGTCACCCCCACGTGCCAGGTGCCGTGCCCGCCCATGCTGTGGCCGGTCAGGTAGGTGCGCGTGTCGTCGATGTGGAACACGGAGCGCGCGTCGTCCAGGGTGGCCAGGTCGTTGAAGCGCCCCCACTCCTCGTGATCGAAGCCGAAGGGCCGGCGGTTGGTGGAGGCGATGACGTAGTTCCAGTCCCGCTGGGAGTAGGACCGCGCCTGCCCCAGGGCCCCGACGCCCGCGCCGTGCAGGGAAAGCACCGCCGCGTAGTCGCGATCGGGGTCGAAGTCGGAGGGCGGGACGACGCCGTAGTACTGGACGGAGCCGTCGACGGGGGACTTGAAGGTGCGCTGGTGGGTCGCGCCGGCGGCGATGGTGGGCAGCGTGACCGTCACCTCGTAGGGGCGGTCCCAGGCGGCCGAGGACACGCGCAGGGTGACGGCGACGCTGGGGGCCTCCTCGCCCTCGGCGGGGGCCGTGTAGGTCCAGGCCGCCTTGGGGATCAGCCGGAAGGGCACCTGGGTGGTGGCGCCGGCGGGCAGGGCCGCGAAGACCTCCGCGCTGGGCTGCCAGTGCTCGTCCTCCACCACCTCCGCCACCAAATCCATCACGGGATCGTCGGCGAAGTTGAGGGTGGGCACGCCCAGCCAGCGCTCGGTGGCGTCGCCCTCCACCAGGTGCGGCCAGGTGAGGTCGGACGTGTTGAGGTGGACGGGGTCCGGCGTCGTCCACAGCAGGATCCGGTTGGCGCCCCGGCCCCCGAAGCCCCGCAGGACCGCGGTGCGCTCGCCCGCGCGGCCGGTCAGCGGCACCGGCCACGACAGCCCGCCGTAGACGTTGGCCGGCTGGGGCCGGTCCTCCAGCCACACGCTCCAGGCGCGGTCGGCGGCGGCGAAGAGGCCGCCCTGCTCGGGCACGTCGACGCGGGCGGCGGCGTAGACCACCGACGATCCGTACTCCCCCACCACGCCGCTGTCGTCGGGCACCACGGCGGTCCAGGTGATGCCGTCGACCTCGCCCTCCGTCGGCATCTCGAAGCGGCCGTTCTCCAGGTCGTCGCGCAGGGAATCGCTGGACAGGGACGTCACCAGCCACTCGGCCGGCGCGTAGGGCTCCGGCACCGCGGCGCTGTGGTCGACGACCGCGGGGGTGGGGTCGGGCTCGACCACCGGCTCCACCGAGGGGCAGGCGGTCAGCAGGACGAGGGCGGGGATCCAGCGCATGGCGACTCCAGGCGGCGAGTGTAACGCGCTCCGAGGTTGGCACCGATCGCATCCGAGGAGGTGGATGTTTCGGAGGCGCCGTTTCCGCTTTGCGGCGGGGATCCGAGGGGCTAGCTTGGGGGCATAACGCATAACGAGTGCGCGAGGGACCAGGCCCGCTGACCGCACACCAACCGACGCTGCAAGGGCGCACGGTGGGACTGCCTGGCGATGCGAGGTCCCCATGAAGATTCAGAACCCGTCCCCTCACGTGCCCACCTACCCCCACATCGTGGTCCGCTGGGTCGCGACCGTGTACGCGCACCGCGACGTGCACTTCGCCCCCCCGCCCGAGCACGACCCCGAGCACCCCGACTTCGACCTCTACGTCGACTTGCCCGAGCCCGCCGACCGGCGGTGCCTGAACCCGGGGGAGCGCGCGGCCATCGTCAACGTCGCCCTGCACCGCCCGCTCTACGCCCGCTTCCGACGCTGCGTGGTCTTCGGGCCCGACGACGTCGTCTACGTCGAGCCCGACGGCAGCACCGACACCGGGGTCCGGCCGCCCTCGGGGGGCCTGCGGCTCTGAGGGCGACGCGGGCATGAAGGTCCCCCGGCGCAGGCGGCGGTCGGCGTCGGTTGCGTCGGGGGTCTGCCTCCAGCAAAGTCCGGGCGTGTCCGACGGTCGCCCCAGCCGAGTCCACGTCGCCCTGGAGGTGCTCCTGACGGGGCTCGCCGTCGCGGCGCTGTTCCCGGCCCTGGGCGACCTGTGGGGCGGCGCGTTCACGGAGACGGCGGCCCGGCTGGAGCACGGCCTGGCGCTGGCCGTGGTCTGGCCCCTGGAGCAGGCCCGCGCGCTGGGCTGGTTCGGGGGCGACGGGCTGCAGGGGGCGCGGCCCTGGCTGGGGGCGGTGGGCCTGTCCCTGGTCCTGACGGGGCTGGCGGGGGCCCTGGACACGGCTCCGGGGGTGCCACCGGGGCGGCTGCGGCGGGTGCTGGCGGTGCCGTGGATG
>CALCXL010000310.1 GCA_937907595.1 uncultured Pseudomonadota bacterium | reverse complement strand
CGACGAAGGCCTCCGTCCGGTGCTTGTAGCCGGCACCTCCCTCGAACCACGGCGCGACCGTTCCGGGCACCGCGCCTCCCACCAGCAACATTCCGGTGACGTCGACCTGTCCGTCGCCCGGCAGGGGGAACGCGTCCTTCCAGACGCCGAACTCCTCGCCGACGCGGTCGTTGGAGTACATGGGGATCTTCACCGACGCGCTGGCCGACAGCTTGACCGGCAGCTTCATGGGCAACAGCGAGGTCTGCAGGCCGACGTCCAGGTCCCCCGCGCGGAAGGACGTGGCCCGCGCCTCCGCGCCCTCGCCGAAGAGCCGATCGTCGCCGAACCAGACCGTGCCGATGGACGCGAACGGCACCGACAGCGTCACCTGCAGGGGGTGCGGCGGCAGGACGCCCGCCTCGGCGTAGAGGGCGTAGCGCTGGCCGACGAAGCGCCCCGTCACCGGCTCGTCCCGGCTGGGATCGACGTACTGCGTGGCGACGTAGGCCCCCGCCTCGAACTTCGCGTAGATCGACCCGAACTCCCGCGACCACGCGCCGGCCTCAGCGGACGCGGGCGCCAGGGAGGCGACCAACAGCAGGGACAGCAGGACGCGCTTCACGTGACCGTCAGCTCCAGGACCATGCCGCCGTCGAAGCCCGAGCGGGAGTCGGTGCCGCTGGGATCCAGGGTGGACGAGCCCCCGTCGGCGTCCCAGGCCCGCGCCTGCAGCTCGTAGGTGCCCGGCGTGTCCAGGGCCCAGTCGAAGGACCAGAGCGTCCAGACGTGGCCGCCGGGCTGGTAGTCGATGGCGGCGTCCGTCCAGGTCGCGCCGCCGTCGACCGTGATCTCCACCCGCTCGATGTCGCGCGGCCCCGCGAAGGCCGACCCCAGGATGCGGACCAGGCCCTCGCCCACGACCGACATCGACGGCGGCCCGAGCACGAAGGTGTTGGTGCGGTACGTCGCCGCGTTGGACCAGCCGCGCCCCTCCCAGTAGCCGGTGTGCGCGTCGTCGACGAAGTCCAGGCTGAGCGTCCACTTGGGGTTCTTGGTGCCGTAGCGCCCCGGGGTCAGGAACCGGAAGGGCGCGCCGTGCGGGGCGGTCAGGGGCTCGCCGTTCATGGCCCACACCAGCCACAGGGGCTCGTCGGTGCCGGTCTCCGGGCTGAGCCCGTCCAGGTCCGTGGCCGGGATCGACGTGTGGTAGTCGTCGGCGCAGCGGAAGACCAGCTCCAGCGCGTCCACCGGGACGGGGATGCCCAGGGCCTCCAGCACCTCCCGGAAGGGCAGGCCGGTCCACTCTGCGTTGTCGATGTACAGCACCCGGGGGCTGGCCCCGATGCACTGCAGCGTGTGCTCGCGATCCCGCCCGCTCAGCCCCTGCAGATCGGCGAGCCCGATGCTGCCCACGGTCACGCCCCGGTCCCGGATCTCCATCCTGTGGGCGTCGACGTCGACGGTGGGGGTGCCGGCGCGGCTCTGCACGTAGAAGTCGGGCGTCGGGCTGATCGGCGGCCAGGCGTCGTTGAGGTGGACCTCGGGCAGGTCCAGGGACTCGCAGCCCACCGCGAGGCCGATGGCGCCGACCCCTCCGATGCGCAGCGCGTCCCGGCGAGAGAACAGCTGCAGCTGATGCTTCCAACGGGTCATCGGCACCTCCGACTCAACCCTGACCCGTCACGGACCGATTGACCACCCCCTTGTGGAGGGTTACCGTCCGGCCGATTTCGGGAGACTCCATGGAATACGACCTGTTCGGCCTCGGAAACGCTCTTGTGGACGCGCTGGTCGTCGTGGACGACGTGGAGCTGGTCAAGCGCCACGATCTCAAGCGCGGCACCATGCATCTGGTGGACGACGCCCGCTGGCAGGGCGTCTACGACGAGGTCCGCAGCGACGCGGTGGAGATGCACCCCGGAGGCTCCTGCGCCAACGCGGTCTCCACGGCTGCCCACCTGGGCGCCGTCAGCACCTTCTGCGGGCTGGTGGGCACCGATCCCCTGGGCCAGACCTACGAGACGCGGCTCAAGGAGGTCCTGGGCGGTCATCACCTGGTCCACCGCGACCTGGAGCCCACGGGCAAGTGCCTGAGCCTCATCTCCACGGCCGACGCCGAGCGGACGATGCTGACGGATCTGGGCGTCTCCATGCAGTTGAGCCCGCGCGAGGTGCCCCTGGACGCCATCGCCCAGGCCCGCTGGCTGCACGTCACCGGCTACCTCTTCACCGGCGACACCATGGCGGAGGCCGCGCTGGCGGCCCTGGACAAGGCCCTGCAGGTGGGCACGCGCATCTCCGTCGACCTGGGCGACCCCTTCGTCATCCAGCACTTCCGCGACCGCGTCGACCTGGTGATCGAGCGCTACGCCGACCTCGTCTTCATGAACGAGGAGGAGGCGATGATGCTGTGCGACGGCAACGCCCTGGACGCGCTGCGCAAGATGGAGAAGCACGTGGAGACCGTGGTGCTCAAGCTGGGCAAGCGCGGCAGCCTGATCCAGCACCAGGGGCAGCTGATCCCGGTGGAGGCCTCGGTCGTCAAGGCCCTGGACACCACCGGCGCGGGCGACGCCTACGCAGGCGGCTTCCTCTTCGGCCTCACCCGCGGCTGGGACCCGCTGCACTGCGGTCGCCTCGCCTCGGAGGTCGCAGGCCTCACCGTGGCGCAGGTGGGCGGCGTCGTGCGCGACGTGCCGCTCTTGCGCGACCTGGTCGTCCGGCACGAGCGCCGCACCAACTGATCGCCGCCTGAGCGCCGGCCCCGACCTCGGGAGCCGTCGCGCCGCAGCGCCTCCGATCTCCTCCCCCAGAACGGCGAACCGGGCGACCCCAGCAGGGACCGCCCGGTTCGAGCGTGCTTGGGCGGCTTGCACCGCCAGGGCGACTACGACGCGGAGTCGTCGTCGTCCATCGCCGACGAGTCGTCGTCGTCGTCCACGGGGGTCGGGCAACCGGCCAGCACGGAAGAGGTGAACAGCAGGCCCAGCATGAGTGCGAGCATCTTCTTCATGATTTTCTCCTTGCGCGAGTCGGTAGGCAACTCGCGGACCGGCTTTGGCAAGCGTCATGCCAACTCCGTCGATCGGGGCTACTTCCAGGCCAGGACCGCCTTGACGACCCCCTCGAGCACCCCACCCTTGGCGCCAATTACCGCCACGACCCGATCGCCCAGAACCCGCACAGAAGCGCTGGGGAGCCGATTCCCCAGTGCCTTCCCCACCGCGGCGGCCTCCGCGCCGTCCCGCCAACGGGACACCCAGGCAACCACGTGCCCGCCGGGCAGTTCTGTGCCCGGTGGATCGCCCTGGGGCAGCAGGACCGCGACGCGATCGCCCCGCCAGCCCGACCCGAGCACGACAGCGGTGTCGCGGGAGTTGGCGCCCCACTGACCGCCGCTGGGGTCGCCCGCGCTCGCATCTGCTTGTTCTGTAAGGAGAACCCAGGCGATCAGCCGGCCGAGGCTGGAGGTCCACTGCACCCCGAAGCCGGGCACGGAGATGCCCGGCGATGCGAAGTCGGGCGCGAACGTGCCCGACTCCCAGAGCGTCGGATCGAGGACTTCGGCGGACGTGCGGGGGGGGCGTCGGTAGAGAGCCTGGCAGCCCGGGTCCTCTGGGTGGGCCTTGCGGTAGCCCGCCACGAAGGTCGCGCCCACGACGTAGGGAAAGAGCAGCTGGACCCGCAGCACTGCGGGCGTGTCGGCGGGCAGGAAGGCGCCCAGGCTGCCGGCGTCCAGCCCCGAGGAGCCCAGCAGCTCCTCCAGGCCCGCGCTGTCCGTGCCCAGCAGCTCGCCCAGCTCGGCCGCCTGGGCGGGGTCCAGGTCGCCGCCCAGGCCCATGGAGGCAAGGGTCACGCGGTTCATGACGTCGGTGGCGTGGCCCTCCAGCACGGCCTGCATCGCCGCAGCGCGGTCCTCGTCCTGGCCGGCGTCGCCCAGCCAGGCGGTGAGGTCCCAGTTCTGATCCTGCAGCGCGTGCACCAGCTCGTGGCGCACCACCGGGACCTGGAAGAGCATCGGCACGTCGCCCAGGAGCACCATGGAGCGGGTGCTCTGGTCGTAGAAGCCGCCGGCCTGCCCGGCGTACAGCTGCTCGATGGCCGGTCCCAGCGCCTGCTCGGGGGTGAGCAGGCCCAGGGCGCGCCAGGCCCGCTCCATGGCCTGCAGCTTCGCCGGCGGCAGCTGCTCGGCCACCAGCCGCGCCACGTGCGCGTGCGCCTCCTCCCGGCTGATCACGCGGGTGGCCACGGGCTGCTTGCTCTGCATGCCCGCGGCCCGCTCCACGGCCGGCATCTCCGACGCGACCACGTCGGCCAGGTCCGCCCCGTCGCCGCTCCCCAGGCTGAGGCCCCGCGTCATGGCGCGGATCTCGTCGAGGATCTCCTCCACCTCGGGCTGCCCGGCGGCGGGCCCGGCGAGGAGGAGGGCGGTGAAGCAGATCAGGGCGATGCGGCGGGTGGACACGCGGGGGGACCCCTCCTGGGGCCGGAGGGGCCCTGCACGAGCCTACGTCCGGTGCGCCGCCCTGGGGAGGCCGCAGGTGGCGGCCGGGCAGGATCGGGTGTGCGACGGATTCGGCTCCCTCCCGTGCGGGGGCGCGTGATATAGGGACGGTCCCCGGGCCTGCCCGGGATCGGAGTCTCCATGCGCACTGCCCGCTTCGCCCTCTGCCTCCTGCCCCTCGTGCTCGCCCTGGGCTGCACGGAGGCCCCGGAACCCATCGTCGTCGAGCTGCAGCCGGACGCCCTGTCCGCCGCGGACTTCACGCTGACGGTGTCCGCGTCGGCAGACACGGCCGAAGCCGGATCGCCGGTGACCTTCACGTACACGCTGCTCGACTGGGCCGGCGAGGACGTGACCGCGTCCTACGACGTGCGCACCGACGTCTCCCCCGCCGTGGGCGTGGTGGCGGACGGCGGAGGCACCTACCGCTTCACCCGGGTCGACACCTACAGCTACTTCGCGTCCGTGGAGGTGCTGGGCAGCACCCTGGTGGACGTGGCGCGCGTGGGCATCACCCCCGGACCCGCCGCCTCCATCGACATCGACGCCGACCGCCCCCTGGCGCAGGCCGGCGACGTAGTCACCATGTCCGCGGTCGTCGAAGACGCCTTCGGCAACGAGGTGCCCGGCGACGTCTCCTACAACGTCAGCCCCTCCGCCGCGGTCGCCGGCAA
>CALCXL010000309.1 GCA_937907595.1 uncultured Pseudomonadota bacterium | reverse complement strand
CCCGACGACGACGACTCCGCGATCGACGACGACGACGACGCGGGCCCCGACGACGACGACTCCGCCGTCGAGGGCTGCGGCTACGACTCCTTCGAGCCCAACGACGACCTGGCGTCGGCCTCCACCCTCGTCGGGGGACAGCAGAACGGCCTGCACGTCTGCGAGGACGACGAGGACTGGTACGCCGCGGACCTGGACGTCGGGGACGAGATCAACGTCACGGCGACGTTCAGTCACGCCGAGGGCAACATCGACCTCTTCCTGCGCGACTCCCTCGGCGCCGAGCTGGTGAGCGGCGTGAGCACCTCCGACGACGAGGTCGTGGGACCCTTCTCCGCGGCCGTGGCCGGCACCTACTACGTGCAGGTCCAGCTGACCGCGGACTCCGGCAGCGTCGAGGGCACCCCCTACGACCTGGACGTGGTGCTGGGCACCGGCGGACCGACCACCTGCACCCCGGACCCCCTTGAGCCCAACAACGTCTCCACCGCCGCCGCGCAGCTCTTCTTCGCCAGCTGGACCGGCCTGAGCATCTGCACCGGCGACGACGACTGGTACTCCATGGACCTGCCCGTGAACGACGGCATCGCCTTCTACATGACCTACGACGACTCCGAGGGGGCGGTCAGCGCCGAGCTCTACAACCCCTCGGGCCAGCTGATCTCCACGATCCCCGGCTACAACGGCTCCCTGGTGATCAGCCACGCCGCCACCCAGGGCGGCCTGCACACCATCCGCCTGGTGCTCACCCAGGATCTGGGCTCCGCGGCCGGCACCACCTACGCCTTCGACGCGTCCCAGGGCGGCGGCTGCGAGCCCGACTACCTGGAGCCGAACAGCGAGCTCAGCCCGGCCGCCATCCCCGCCTACTCCGGCCAGCCCGGCCTCACCGCCTGCCCCGGTGACGATTGGTACACGCTGGCGATGGAGGCCGGCGACGCCCTGAATTTCGCTGCCGACTTCGACATCGCTCAGGGGGACCTGGACCTCTTCCTCATCGACCCCAGCGGCGCCACCGTCGCCAGCGCGCAGACGGCCTCGGGCACCGAGTCTCTGAGCCACACCGCGGCGACGTCCGGCGTCTACACCCTGCACGTGCAGCTCACGTCGGACGCCCCGCCCGTGTTCGGCGCGGAGTACGAGCTGTCCCTGGACCTCGATCCCCTGGTGCCCTCCTGCGCCACCGGCGACGCGGCGGAGGAGAACGACACATCGGGCACGGCGTTTGTCGCCTTCGACTCCTACATGACCGGCCTGTCCGCCTGCCCCTCCGACGACGATTGGTACCAGCTGACGACGTCCTCCGCGCCGATCGCCATCGAGGCGGTCTTCGCGCACAACGAGGGCAACATCGACCTGCACCTCTTCAACAGCAGCCTCAGCTCGGTGGCCAGCTCGACGTCCAGCACGGACAACGAGTCCATCTCGATGCCCACGGGCACCGCCACCTGGTACCTGCAGGTCACCCTGACCGCCGACCTGGGCAGCCAGACCGGCAACTCCTACGACCTGGATCTCGTCACCCGGTGATGGAGCGTCGCCCGCGCAGCCTGTTCTGGCGCCTGCTGCCGGTGGCGCTGGTCTTCGGGGCCGCGCTGGTGGCCTTCGCGGCCGGCGTCGACGTCAGCGAGCGCCCCGGCCTGCCCGGCGCCCGCCTGCCCGCCCGGCTGTACTACGCCGTCAGCCTCTTCGTGCTGGGCGGCGTGGACATCGGCACCCCCGTCGGTGGCCCCAACTGGGCCCGCTCCCTGCTCTGGGCGGCCTACTTCCTCGCCCCGGCGGTGACCACGTCGGCCCTGGTCGAAGGCGCCTTGCGCATCCTGCAGCCGCAGATGCTGCAGCGCTTCCAGCTGCGCGACCACATCGTCCTGGTGGGCATGGGGCGCACCGGCATGCTCTACCTGGAGCGCCTGCGCGAGCTGGAGCCGCACCGCCGGGTGGTCGTGCTCGACCTGGACCCCTCCCAGCCCCAGGTGCAGGAGGCCGCGTCCCGCTTCGGCGCCATCGTCCTGCCCGGCGACATCACCCACCGCCCCACCCGCGCCGGCCTGCGCCTGTCCCGCGCCGCCGCCCTGGTGCTGTTGACCGGCGACGATCTGGCCAACCTGGCGTCGGCCTGGGATGTCGCCCGGGAGGCGCCCGCCCTGCCCATCGCGGCGCACGTCGCCGACCTGAGCCTCAAGCGCAGCATCAACCAGCTGGAGACCCAGGCCCGGGGCGTGCACGTCTTCAACAGCCACCGCATCGCCGCGAGAGAGCTGTGGGAGAGCCACCTGCAGCAGCACTTCGCCCACACCGCGGCGCGCGACGTGGTGGTGCTGGCCGGCTTCGGGCGCTTCGGCCAGACCCTGCTGGAGTACCTGTGCCGCCACGCCGTGGGCGAGCTGCAGCACGTCGTCGTCATCGACCGGAGCGGGCCGGCCCTGGTGCGGCAGTACGAGGGCCAGGTGGGCGCGCCCGAAGGCTTCCGCCTGGACGTGCTCGCCGGCGACATCGCCGACCCCGGCGTGTGGCCCCGCGTCGCCGGCTACCTGGACCCCGAAGCCGAGTCCCCGGTCTTCGTCCTGGGCGTCGACGGCGACAGCGTCAACCTGGCCGCCGCCATGGCCGTGCGCGGCCGCTACCCCCACGCCCGGCTGTTCGTGCGCTGCTTTCACGACTCCGACTTCACCGCCACCCTGGCCGACGCCCACTCCTTCGACGTGTTGGGCCTGGAACGCATGCTGCGCGACGCCCTGGGCGCCCTGCACGAGCGGCTGATCTGGGGCCCGTCCCTGCCCGCCGCCGCCCCCGCCCCGGCCTGAGCCGCCCCCGCGCCCCGGAGCCTCCATGACCGCCTCCCCCGACGCCCTGTACCGCCCCGCCCTGGGCCTGCTCACCGACCTGTACCAGCTGACGATGGCCGCCGGCTTCTGGCACGCCGGGCTGGCCGAGCGGCAGGCCGTGTTCCACCTCTTCTTCCGCCGGGCGCCCTTCGAAGGGCAGTACGCCGTGAGCTGCGGGCTGGAGGCGGCGGTCGGCTACCTGGAGTCCCTGCGCTTCTCCGAGGAGGACGTGTCCTTTCTCGCGACCCTCAAGGGCGTGGGCGACAGGCCCCTCTTCCAGGCCGACTTCCTGGCCCGCCTGGCCGACTTCCGCTTCGCCTGCGACGTCGACGCGCTGCCCGAGGGCTCGCTGGCCTTTCCCCACGTGCCCATGATCCGGGTCAAGGGCCCCCTCTGGCAGGCCCAGCTGGTGGAGACGGCGCTGCTCAACCTGGTGGGCTTTCCCACCCTGGTGGCCACCAAGGCCGCGCGCATCTGCGACGTGGCCTCGGGCCCGGTGGTCGACTTCGGCCTGCGCCGCGCCCAGGGCCCCGACGGCGGCCTCACCGCCAGCCGCGCGGCCTGGGTCGGCGGCTGCGCGGGCACCTCCAACGTGCTGGCGGGCCGGCTGTACGGCATCCCGGTCAAGGGCACCCACGCCCACAGCTGGGTGATGGCCTTCCCCGACGAGGACGCGGCCTTCGCCGCCTGGATCGACGCCTTCCCCCACAACAGCATTCTGCTCGTGGACACCTTCGACACCCGCGCTGGGGTCAGCAAGGCCATCGCCGCGGGGCAGGAGCTGCGGCGACGCGGTGGGGACCTGGCCGGGGTGCGCCTGGACTCGGGGGACCTGGCCGCGCTGTCCCGGGGCGCCCGCGAACAGCTGGACGCGGCCGGCTTCCCCGACGCCGCGGTGGTGGCCAGCAGCGACCTGGACGAGTACCGGATCGAGTCCCTTCGGCAACGCCGCGCCCCCATCGCCCTGTGGGGGGTAGGCACCCGCCTGGTCACCGCCAGCGATCAGCCCTCCCTGGGCGTGGTCTACAAGCTCGGCGCGCTCCAGGAGGCCGACGGCTCGTGGCGGCAGGTGCTCAAGCGCTCGTCCGACCCCGCCAAGGCCACGCTGCCCGGCGCCCTGGAGGTCGAACGCTGGACGGGGCCCCTGGGCGAGGCCGTCGCGATCGCCCTGCGCGACGCCCACGAGGCCCCGGGCGAGGGCCCGTGGTGGGACCGATCGCAGGAGGCCCCCAGCGACCTGGAGCCCGCCTCCCGCGCTCCGGCCCTGATCCCCGTCTTCGAGGGCGGTCGCCGCGTCTGGACCGCGCCCCCCCTCTGGGAGGTGCGGGTGCGCGCCCGGGACGAGCGCCGCCTGCTGCCGGCCGAGGTCCGCCGCCTGCGCGGGGGCAGCCCCTTCCCGGTGCTGCTCTCGCCCAACCTCCAAGAGCGCCGCCGCGCCTTGCTGGACGCCGCCCCATGAGCCGCAGCTACGAGCACCCCCGCCCCGCCTTGACCGCCGACTGCGTGCTGGTCGCCCACGTCGACGATCGGCCCTGCGTGCTGCTGATCGAGCGGGCTCAACCGCCCTTCGCGGGCCACTGGGCCCTGCCGGGCGGCTTCGTGGACGAGGGGGAGGATCTGGAGCCCGCCGCGCGCCGCGAGCTGCTCGAGGAGACCGGCCTGCAGATCGGCGCCCTCCGCCAGATCGGCGCGTGGGGGACGCCGGGCCGGGACCCGCGAGGCTGGGTGGTGTCCGTGGTCTTTCGGGGCGATGTCGACGCCTCAACCCTGCAGCCCCAGGCCGGGGACGACGCCGCGCGCGTGGCCTGGCACCCGGTGGACGCGCTGCCGGACCTGGCCTTCGACCACGGGGACATCCTGCGCGCCGCCCTCGCTGACTGATCGCGTGCGCGGGGGGGGATCGATCAGGCGCCTGAGACGTCGCTCAGAAGGGCAGGCCCAGGACCTCGCACAGCCAGGCGACCAGGGGCGCGGCCTCGCGGAAGTGCTCGCCCACGGTGTGGCAGAGGTCGTCGCCCAGGACGTCGGCCTCCACCATGTCGCCCACCAGGATGAAGTCCTTGCGGCGCAGATCCTCGATGGCGGGGTGGTCCTTTTCGAAGCCCCGGGGCGGCCGGCTCAACGACTCGCCGCCCAAGCGCAAGCGTCCGGAGGCCAGCACCTGGGACTTCACGGCGTTCCAGCCCGCGGTGTCGGCGGCGATGGCCTTGCGGATCGCGGCCAGCTGCTCCCGGGCCGGGCGCCAGACGCCGATCCCCACGAAGACCTCGTTGGGGGCCAGGTGCAGGTAGAAGCCGGGCGCGTGCGCGTCCTTGCCGGCCTCGTGGCGGAACTGGATGCCCGTGTGGGTCTTGTACGGCGACTTGTCCTTGCTGAAGCGGACGTCGCGGAAGATGCGGAAGATCGATCCGCCGACCTTGCGGTCGTCGGCGACGTAGTGGGAAGAGATCGCCCGCAGCGGCCCCTCGAACTCCCGCACGAACTGCAGGGTGGGCTCCCGAACCGACGCCTCGAAGCGCTCCTGGTTCGCTTTGAACCAAGCGCGTTCGTTGTTGTCGGCCAGATCGGCCAGGAACTCGAAGAGGTCGTCGGGGAGAATCGCCATGCACGCTCCGGGGGGTCGGAGCGCCACCCTACTTCTTCTGCCCCTTCACCGCGGGCTCGGGCCGTTCCCCGGTGGCCTTGATGGGCCCCAGGGTCCTCAGTTCGCCCACCACCTTCTCGTCCCGCACCTGGCTGGTGCGCAGGGCCACCATGCCGCCCTCGGGGCAGAAGTCGCGCTCGGCGATGGAGCGGTGGGTGCCGAAGTCGGTCACGCAGCGGGACGTCACGCCCTTCTCGCAGCCGACGTAGGGCAGGACCTCGCAGCCGTGGCTGACGGGCCCCTGGGTGGAGCTGTGCTCGGCGAACCAGGCGTCGCCCACCTGCACGTCCCCCCGCAGCAGGGTGAGGGGGGGCTCGAAGCTGCGATCCAGCCCGCCGCCGCCGCCCACCTGAAGCAGCGCCCAACCGGCGGGGCTGTGGCCCATGTGCTCGGTGCGGCCGCTGCGGATCCCGGCGCCGTCGACGACGAAGGACTCCACCCGCCAGACCTGCCAGCTGCCGCGCTGGGTGGGGCCCTGCCAGACCTCTCGCACGGTGAAGCGGCTCTCCAGGCCGTCCTGCTCGCTGATCGCGGTGTACTCGGTGACCGACGGCGGCCACGCGTAGCGCAGCGTCGTGGGCAGGAGCGGGGCGCAGGCCGACAGGCTCGCGAGGATCAACAGCAGGGGCAGGGAGCGCATCGGTCGCATGGTAGTGACGAACACCCCAGCCTGCGCGGACTTCCCCCCGCGGCCCACCGCCCCTGGGGCACAAAGTCGGGATCGACCCTCCGATCCCCGCCGCGGATCCGCTACAACCCCGAGCATGTTCGATGCATCCGATCTCCGCCGCGGCACCTGCTTTGAGTACAAGGGCGCTCCCTACATCGTCGTCGATGTGACCTTCAGCACGCCCACCGCCCGGGGCGGCGGCACCATCGCCAAGACCAAGATGCGCAACCTCATGAGCGGGCAGCTGCTCACCGAGTCCCTGCGCTCGGGCGAGAAGTACCCCCCGGTGGAGGTGGAGCGCCGCCCGGCGTCGTACCTGTACTCCGACGGCGAGCTCTACTACTTCATGGAGGCGGAGACCTTCGAGCAGTTCGAGCTGCGCGAGGAGGACCTGGGCCCGGCCAGCCAGTTCCTGCTGGAAGGCCTGGAGGGCATCCAGTCCATGAAGGTGGACGGCAAGCTCGCCAACGTGGAGCTCCCGCAGACCGTGGTGCTGGAGGTCACGGAGGCCGACCCCGTCATCAAGGGCGCCACCGCCAAGGCCCAGTACAAGCGCTGCGTCGTGGAGACGGGCGCGGAGGTCAAGGTCCCCGGCTACGTCGACGTCGGCCAGAAGATCCGCGTGGACACCCGCGATGGCCACTACGTCGAGCGCGTGCAGGGCTGATCCCGCCCGGCCCGATCGCCGCAGGGGTCGCGACATCCCCGCCCCCGTCGTGCCTCCCTGGGGTATGACCCTGCCCAGGAGGTGCTGATGTCCCGCTGGCTGATCCTTCTCGCCGCCCTGCTCGCCGCTGCCCTGTGCGGCTGCCCGGCGTCCCCAGGCTCGTCCGACGACGACGACTCGTCCGACGACGACGACACCTCCGACGACGACGACACCGCCCAGGGCCCCTCGCCCCTGGTGGCGGAGCTGGATCCCGGTCAAAACGAGCCCGCGCACCCCGGCAACGAGCCGGTGGTGGCCACCTTCAACATCCCCCCAGCCCAGTCCTCCAGCCTGGAGGTGTTCGGGCCCGGCGAGGTCGCGGTCGAGGGCGCCCTCAGCTGGGAAGACGGCGACCGCACCCTGGTGTTCACCGCCACGGGCGGGCTGGTGCCGGAGACCGCGTACAGCGCGCGCCTCACCTGGAACCACCCGGACAGCCCGCTGGAGTACAGCTTCACCACCAGCGACGCCGGCAACGGCCTGCCGGACCCTCTCGCCCTCATCGGCCGCACCTACGTCCTGTCCCTGCGCGACGCCAACATCACGGAGCCCGCGGGCATCGGCGCGCTGCTGGACGGCTTCCTGCCCGACGAGCCCATCGTCATCGGCATCGGGCCTGGCTCGGACTTTACCGCTGCCGCCCAGCCGGGCGTTGAGGCCCACGGCGCCCTGGCCGGGACCGCCGTCCCGCCCTACTTCCAGGACCCCTGCGTGGAGACGTTCCCGCTGACCTGGGGCCCGGACAACCTGCCGGACACCGCCGACGACCGGCCCGCCGACTTCCAGGACCCGCGCATCGTCATCGGCCCCGCGGCCCTGTCGATCACCGTGCAGAACGTGGAGATGAACCTCAACAACCTGATCATGGACGGGTTCTGGACGCCGGACCTCAGCGATCTGGTGCTGGACAGCTTCACGGCGGTGTTGGACACGCGGACGCTGTCGGTGGCCATCAACCCCGACGGCGGCGACGGCGTGGCCTGCGACCTGCTCTGGGAGGCCGCGGGCATCCAGTGCGAGGACTGCCTGGACGGCAACGCCTACTGCGTCAACGTGGTGGCCGACGACATGGTGCTGCCCGAGGAGCCCGGCCAGGCCTTCGCGCCCCGCGGCTGCGCGGACATCATCGACGCATGGGCCGCGTCGGGGGCCTGCGCCATCCAAGCGAGCGCCTGGGACCCGAACGGCGCTGGCTCCTTCGACCTCTGCCCGGAGTGGGCCGGGCGTTGAGCCGGGATCGTCGGAGGAAGCCGCTGACGTGACGCAGACGCCGCCCCCCAAGCCCCGCGACCTGCGCCGCGCGCTGCCCTGGTTGGCGGCGCTGTTGCTGCTGGCCTTTGCGGGCTGGACGGGCGCGGTGGCCCGGGACTCGGCGCAGCTCCGGCGGTCGGCCAACGAGCGGGTGGGCTGGCTGCACCAGCTCCAGGACTCCGTCTACACCCTGCAGACCAACGACCCGTCGTCGCCGGAGGTGCTCCTGGCCCTGGATCGCCTGGACCGGGTCGCGACCGACACCACCCAGCACACCGAGCTGGACCACCTGGCGGCGGGGCTGCATCAGGCCACGGCCGGGCTGCGCCAGGGCCTGGTCGACGGGGAGAACCGCACCGAGCTCCGGCAGGGGGTCTTCCGGGCCCAGGAGCGCCTTGGCTCGGCGATCTGGCAGGAGGAGGGGGCCCTGCGGCGCCGTTGGGAGCGGCACTCGTCGCAGGTGCTCGCGCTGTCGGTGCTGTCGGTGTTGCTCGGCGCGCTGGGCATGGCGCTGGCGGCGGTTGCGTGGCTGGGCCGGGAGCGGGCCCTCGGGCTGGGCAAGCGGCTGGAGGAGGCGCTGCACGCCGCCCAGCGCGATCGGGCGGCGGCGGAGTCGGCAAACCGGGCGAAGTCGACGTTCCTGGCCACGGTCAGCCACGAGATCCGCACGCCGCTGACGGCCATCCTGGGCACGGTGGAGCTGCTGTCCCAGTCCAAGCTGCGCAGCGCCCAGCGGGAGCAGCTCCAGATCGTCGATCAGGCGGGGGA